>JBQCEI010000429.1:0-7787 GCA_051960375.1 Aureliella sp.
TGTCGTAAGCCGAGTGATCCATCTCGGCGAGCTGGCCGTTGATCGAGCCGGTGAAGAGGACGCGGCCGCGCACCGAACGCTCGACCCAGCGCCGCGCCCAGGCTTGCGTCAGAAAGTAGCCCGCAGCCACATTCAGTCGCCACGTGCGCTCGAACGTAGCCTGGTCCATCTCCAAGAATGGTTTGTCGATGAAGGTACCGGCATTGTTGACCAGCAAGTCGACATCGGGTGCGACCGCCAGCGTTCGCTCCATCAACTCGCCAACGGCCGCTTCGGTCTCGCCCATCAAGTCGACGAACACAGTCTCGACGTGCACACCCTCGGCCCTACACGCGGCGACCGTCGCGCGGCACAGCGCATCATCGGCGAGGCCATGCACCACTACATTGCCACCGGCCTTGGCGATCGCCAGCGCGATCGCCGCTCCAACTCCTTGCGTTCCACCAGTGACCAGCGCCGTTCGCCCGGACAGTCGCATAAGAAAAGACCTGCTGCTTGTTGGAAACCTTCATCGATCGCGAACCATCGACGCCGATTGTACCGATTCTCTACGGCAGATCAGATTGCGGGCAGCGAAAAACGCGGCCAGCCGAACGTAGCACAGCAGGCCCTTGCTGTGCTGCACCCGGCAAGCCGGCCAGCCTTACCCGACTTTCTTTCAGCTGCAAAGCAGCAGCAGCAGAGAAAGATACCGTCGGCCGCTGGGCGGGTTCTGCATATCAGAGGCCTGATGTGCTACGGTTCGCTTGGCAGACTTTTTCGCGGCCCTCCATTCTCCACGGTAGATAAGATTGCGGGCAGCGAAAAACGCGGCCAGCCGTACGTAGCACAGCAGGCCCTTGCTGTGCTGCACCCGGCAAGCCGGCCAGCCCTACCCGACTTTCTTTCAGCTGCAAAGCAGCCGCAGAGAAAGCCACAGTCGGCCGCTGTGGCGGGTTCTGCACATCAGAGGCCTGATGTGCTACGGTTCGCTTGGCAGACACTCTCGTGGCCGAATATTGCTCCTAGGCAATAGCGATTTTTCAATTGCGCCCTTGGCGCCCCTCCAATACTGTTTGTGGGAGCAGTCGTGCATGGACGCGCATCATAACGCCTTCGCATCCATTCAGAGGAGCATTCCCATGGCGCAGAATCCGCGTTTTCAAGCATTGGATTTGGAAGCTGAGATCCAGTACTCTGCTCGAAACTTGCCGCATTGGTTCCAGCCGGGAGTAGCGACTTTCGTAACGTTTCGAACCGCTGATTCCATGCCCCAAGCCGCGTTGAAGCGCTGGGCAGAGCAGCAGCAGTTGTTTCTCAAAACGCACAATGTTCACGCGAGGAATGAACGGCTTGCGCTTGCTCAGATGCGGTCCCCGCTCCGCGAGCAGTTCAAGCGATTCCGCATTTCGAGCTTCCACAAGTTGCTCGACAAGGCCTACGGCGAGCGTCTGCTTCGCCGTCGCGAGGTCGCACAAATCGTCGCCGAAAAGCTGTGGGCGTTCGATGGTGTGCGTTACGATTTGGACTCGTTTGTCATCATGCCCAATCACGTGCATGTGCTTGTCGCCATTCGCAAGGGCTGGGAATTGCGAAGTGAATGCGATAACTGGCTACATTACTCAGCCTTGCTCATCAATGAGCTTCTTGGAAGAAGCGGGTCGTTTTGGCAAGATGAGCCCTTCGATCACTGCGTCCGTTCGCTCGAACAGTTTGAGTGGACGAGGCGCTACATTTGGCGCAATCCGCGCGTAGCTAGACTGGCGCGCGGGCAGTACTTTTACTGGCAGTCGCCGAACCGAGCCGACCAATAAGTGGTGCCTTACGTTTTCCACGGCCGATCTTTGCGGGCAGCGAAAAACGCGGCCAGCCGAACGTAGCACAGCAGGCCTCTGCTGTGCTGCACCCGGCAAGCCGGCCAGCCTTACCCGACTTTCTTTCAGCTGCGAAGCAGCAAAGATTGGTACTGTCGGCCGCTGGGGCGGGTTCTGCACATCAGAGGCCTGATGTGCTACGGTTCGCTTGGCAGACTTTTTCGCCGCCCTCCATTCTCCACGGTAAATCAGCTTGCGGGCAGCGAAAAACGCGGGTAGCCGTACGTAGCACAGCAGGCCCTTGCTGTGCAGCACCTGGCAAGCCGGCCAGCCTTACCCGACTTTCTTTCAGCTGCAAAGCAGCAGCAGCAGCAGAGAAAGATACCGTCGGCCGCTGGGCGGGTTCTGCATATCAGAGGCCTGATGTGCTACGGTTCGCTTGGCAAATGTTTTGGCTGCCGAGCAACAGCTTTACAGGCCGTAGCGGCTGAAAATTTCGTCGAGCAGTTCGCGTTCGGCTTCCGGCTGGGTGTGCCAGTGAAGTTCATCGGCGGCCAGCTTTTCGTTGAGATAGTCTTGAATCTCTAAGACATCCACCAAGAGCTGCGAGAGCTGCTCGTGGTCGACATCGGCTTTGGCTGTTTCTATGGCCACCGATTCCGGCGTGTCACCCAAGCGCGCATGCGAGTCCGATGCATCGCGCGGCACTGCGGCCGCGCTCGGCACACCAAAGCTCGCCACATCGACGCTCAGCGTGTCGACCGCGGGAGCGGCAAGCTCGGCGGGCAGCGAAGCGGCGGCCACGGGGGTGACCAAACTGAGCGATGCCGGTGTGGCATCGGGCACCGAGTGGGCCAAGCCGTTGACGTAGGATTCGACGCGTTCAAAACCTTGGGCATTGCGGTCCCAGTTGGCCTCGCGGAAGCTGATGAAGTCGCTGCCGCGCTGCCACTGGGTTTCTTGATTGGAACCGTACAGCGTCGCCACATCGTGCCCGCCGGCGGTCGCATGCGCCTGCACTTGCTCGAAGTAGCGCGTATAGCTGAAGAAGCCGGAACCGACGATCGAGGCCGCTTCGCCGCCGGTCGAGAAGCGATCGTCGCCAGCCGAATCATACAGGTCGGCCGTATCATAGCCCCCCGCAGTCGCATACACGTACACGCGCTCAAAGCCGCGGATCGAATTGAAATAACCGTCGCCCCACAGGCTGGTAAACTGCGGCCGAACGCTGAGCTGATCATCGCCAGCCGAATCGTAAAGATAAGCCAGATCCTGACCGGCTCCGGTGGCATGCACGAAGATGCGATCGACATGCTGGACGCTGAAACGATAACCCGCGCCGATGAGCTCGGCGCTGCCGGGCCGAGCGGTCAGCGTATCGTCGCCATCGGAATCGTACAGATACACGCGGTCGGGTGCGCCGCTGCCGCTATCGAACTGAACTTGCTCGACGCCGGTCGCGGTCAAGTGCAGTTGGCTGTTCTCGAGCGACACCATGCCGGGCTTGAGATCGACTTTGTCGACCAGCGTCGAACCGGTGATCGCCAAGTGATCGTTGTTGATCGCGCCGTCGATCGCGATGCTCGACAGACCGCCGGTTTGGAAACTGTAATGCACCGCGCCGCTGCCTTGTCCGTAATCGAGATCGACCTGGCGGCTCAAGTCGAGCTTGATCGCATCGGCGCCGGCGGTGTCGTGAACGCGCAGCTCCTTGCCGCTGACTTGCAACACGTCGACGATCGTCAGATTCCCCGCATCGCCGCTCTTTCCCGGCAACTGAATATCGAACGACTGACCAGCGGTGGCATTCAGATCCAGCCGCAGAGCACCGTTTTCCCAAGTGGCATCGGAGTGCGCGACGCCGGCTGCATCGCGAACGGTCAGTCCGCCGCTGGCGGCATCGGGATCGGTCCACTGCACGGTGAAGATGCCGTCGTGCATCGCCGTGACGTGATAGGTCGAGCCGGCCGATACGTCTCGGCTGAGATAATCGACGCGCCCCAAATCGATCGCTGCTGCTGGCGCTTCGCCGGCAGGGGGATCGGACGCGGGCGGGGCCGGAGGTTCGACAACCGGCGGAGGATTCACCGGCGGAGGATTCACCGGCGGAGGGGTTACCGGCGGAGCGACCGGGTCGGCTTGGAAATTGAGTCCCATCTGGAACGAGCCGATCTCGTGATCGGCCGAGAATCGCAGCTCGTAGGTTTGTCCGGCTTGCAAGTGCAGCGAGTGGGCTGACAAGTCTCCGGCAGCCACGCTCTGGCCGTTGCTGGTCAGTTGCCAGTGCAGCGAGTCGAGCCACTGGCTGTCCGCATCGAGCGTCATCTGACCAGCCGAACCGGCGGTGAAGCGATACACGTCGACATCGCCCAAATGGTTCACCCAGCCACTCAGCGACTTTTGACCGAGGTCGATCGCCTGCGCTTGAGCGCTCGTATCGCCGACATCGTCGTCGGGGATGAGGCTGTCGATCGCATGCTGCAGGTTCAGTCGATCGTAACTGGCATTGGTCAGCGAATCGAAAACCGAGTCCGCAGTGTCGTGCAGCCAGTTGATGATTTTTGCGGAAGTGATGTCGTGGATGCCGACCATCTCCATCGCTTCGCGCACCAGGACCGATGCGCCGGCGACGTACGGTGCGGCCATGCTGGTCCCCGAAGCAGTGCTGAAATCGTTGATCTTGCCGTCGCGGCCCAACACGTGATCGGGCACGGTGCTCATGATGTTGCGCCCCGGCGCCGCCAGCACGCGCTCGCTACGCTGACTGAAGTCGCTTAGCGATCCGTTGTCGTCGACGCTGGCGACCGGCAACACGTAAGGACTGGCCGCCGGGTAGCTCAGCCCCGGCGCGTTGTATTGCTTGAACGAATTGCCAGCCGAGGCGGTGACGACGATACCGTCTTCGTACAACTGGCGAAACTCTTCTTCGAGCGTCGCCCAGCTGGGAACTGTGTCGGCGTTCCAAGTCGTGCCGAGCGACAAGTTCACCGTCGTGATCGGATTGGCAAACGAATTGCGATGCGTGTGCACCCAACTGAGCGCTTGCTCGACCCAGGCGATCTGACCTTGGCCAGCATCGTTGAAGACGCGCAGGGCGACCAGGTCGACTCCCGGAGCAACGCCGCTGTAAGTCTTGTCGTCGCTGCCGATGATCCCCGAGACGTGCGTACCGTGGAATCCGGTCGGTCCATCGTCATACGGATTGGCGTCGTTCTCGGCAAAGTCCCAGCCGCCGACGACGCGATAGCCCGGTCCAAAACCTTTGCCCAGAGCCACGTGATCCCAAGCCACGCCGCTATCGATCACGGCTACGGTCTGACCATCGCCGCGCAGGCCGAACTCCTGCTGCATCGCATTCCAGCCGCTGAGCTGATGCGCTTGCGCGGTCTGCGGCTCGATCAGTGGAGCGCTGGCGATTTCGCCGCCGAGCATGGGCGTTTCGAGCGACTGATGCATCTGGAGCTGAGCCGAACCGAGCCAGTCGCCGAGCAGCTGAGCCGAGAGAACCAGCCGGGTCTCGCAAACTTCCCACTGCATGGGCTGGGCGAGAGCTAAACGCTGAGCCGCGGAGAGTGTTCGACGCTTGGGATGCATATTGGTCGCGTGTGGTCGCATGAGCATAAGCCTGCCGTCGGCTCCCGAGTCGAGTGCACAATCGGCACGATCTGCATAACGCGACGTCGAGAGAAGGAAACGAGGGATTTGTTCGCTCTAACGTAGGTTACGAACGCTGCGCCTGCCGCTCGTTCCCAGGCTCTGCCTGGGAACGCACTGCTCGCGAGGCTCTGCCTCGCCGGAGCGCGGTCAGGCTTGAGGGCGGGTGCGGGGAGGCAGAGCCTCCAAGACAGTGCGTTCCCAGGCAGAGCCTGGGAACGAGCCGGAGAGAGCCGAAGAGCTGGTGAAAAGGAGACCCTGGCGAGATGGGTAAACCTTGGCGACGGGAGAAGGGGAGTGCAAAGTGGGGAGCGGTTTGCGTCGACAATACTCCCTGTAGGCGGCGTTCTGAGCAAGGCTCGGATGTCGCTCGACCAACAAGCGCGGCGCTGGTGGCAAAGCATGGATTGCTTTCCAGGCGAAGGATTCGCCGGCCACATGCGTCCGCCTTTTCGACAACCCGGGCAGGGAAGCCGCGGTGTCGGATCGGTCGCCAGATTCGCGCGACCGATTTTTTTCACACGTCCATCTTAAGCAGGGAGCTTGAGCAGACATGGGCCGCTTGAATTGGTTTCAACGGTTCTACTGGCAGAAGCTGGCCAAACCAGTCGCCGAGCGCGAACTGTTTCGTCTTTTGCTGGCACAGCCGATCGCTTCGGTTCTCGAGATTGGAGTGGGCGATGGCGAGCGCATGAGGCGCATCGTCCAGTTAGCTCAGCTGGCTCCGACGGCCACGCAGTTGCGTTACGTCGGCGTCGATGGCTTTGAATCGGCTCAAGACGGCGCTCCCCACCTGACGCTCAAGCAGGCGCATCAGCAAGCTTCGCAGTTGGGACTCCGCGCGACGCTCATCCCGGGCGATCTCCGCTCGGCCATGCCGCGCGTGGCGCACAAAGTTGGCGCAAGCGATCTGGTGATCGTTGATGGCGAGTTCGACATGAGCTCGCCCACCAGTGGGCCGGTCGGCCAGTGGCTGCATCACATCACGCATTCGAGCAGCGTCGTGCTGGCTGCTCCGCGCCGCGGCGAGTCGCTCGTCCGCGTAGCGATCCCCGACGAATCGCTCAAGAAGATCGCAGCCTAGAAAAGATTTTTAACCGCGGAGGTCGCAGAGAGTGCGGAGAAACATAGAGTCATTTCTCCGCGCCTCGGCATCTCCGCGGTAAAAATCAGCTTTAGCGAACCGGCGCAGCGGCGGCCGGTGGCGTGGCGACGCGAGGCTCTTCCGACTGCGGCGCTTGATACGGCTCGACGATCACCTTCCAGTCCTTCGGCGGTTCGGCCGGAATGAACTCTTGCTGGAAGATGTTCAGGCGCTCGAGCACGTTCTGGTTGATCTTGCGATCTTCGAATTCATACAGTTCGCTGTGCTGAGCGTCCGGGCGCCAGTTGGGCAAGAAGACGATCAGCCCCTTGGGCATAAAGTCCTTCAGGTCGAGCACGACTTGCACGCGCTGGTAGTTGCCCGCGTCGTCCGCGCGGCGCGGATAAGCCTCCAGCCACACTTCGTCCTTACGGCCTTCCGGCGTCGGCAGCGGACGAACCCAGTAGCGACTCTTGATCTCCTGGGCCTTGACGCCAAAGAGGAACGGCAGCGGGCTTAAGTAGATCGCGTGGCCACGCATGCTGGGCGGCAGTTCGTGTTTGGTGCACTTCTTCTCGTTCTGATCGAGGATGTGCACATACTTGCCGTCGCAGATCCAGTACTCGCCGAACTTCCTTTGAGTGTTCTCTTTGTACTGCGGCTTGTTGTTTTTGTCGCGACCGCTGTAGTAAACCAGCTCATCGACTCGGAAGAGCCCCTTGTCGGGATTCATGTATTTGACGACGCCGGCAGCTACCGTGTAGGCGTCCTTCTCGACCAGCGTGGGGTCGTACTGAAAGCGCTTGAAGGTGCACGAGTAGCGAGTG
This sequence comes from Aureliella sp., assembly GCA_051960375.1. Lineage (GTDB taxonomy): Bacteria > Planctomycetota > Planctomycetia > Pirellulales > Pirellulaceae > Aureliella. The sequence continues at coordinate 7,359 of JBQCEI010000429.1, forward strand.
ACTTCACCACTCTTTTGTTCCCAGGCGGCCAGCACCTTGTCGAGGTAGGCTTGCCACTGTTCGTTCAGCGGTGGGAACGGAGCGACCGGGTTGACCGCGCCATCGCCTGAGTCGGCCGGCAGCGAGCCTGCGGCGCCGGCGACCGCCGCGCCAGCGGCTGCGGCTCCCGGCACTGCCGCTCCAGCGGCTTGTCCCTGCATGGCTTGAGCCTGAGCGGCTTGACCCTGAACGCCTGGAGCGCTTTGCGCCTGAGCCGCTTGAGTCTGAGCGAACTGTCCGGCGACATACTGAGCCTGAGCGCCGCCGCTTCGACCGGGTTGTTGGCCAGCGGCTGGTTGGGCCAAGAGTCCGCACGCCGAGGCCAGCAAGGCCAGGCAGCGGATCGAACTGTTGAACCGAGTGAATCGTCGCATATGCATCTTCCTTGAC
>JBQCEI010000430.1:0-5493 GCA_051960375.1 Aureliella sp.
TAACAACAACAAAACCCCCAAAATACCCATTTCTCAAAATTTTTTTTTTTTTGTTTTTTTTTCCTTCGGGGTTTCCTCCTTTTTGTTTTAAAATAAGTTAGTGACCCACCCCCCCCCCCCCCCAAGCCGCGAAGAAGGATAGCCAGTAGAAATCTATCGCCGCTTGGTGAAAAACTCTTCAAGCGGTGGCGCGACTGCGTGGCTTCCGAAGTTGGAGAACCAGGCGTCGACTGCTGCGGTTCGCGCCGCGGTGGCTTCACCTTCGGCAGCCTGCGAGTGGAGGTGGACGTTGATGTAGTTGATCACCAACAGCACATCGAGCGCCACGACATAGCCGTCACCCGAGACATCGAAATAGGGCGGCGGAGTTTTTTCGACGCCGGGTAATTCGAGTTTGCGCGGTCCGTTGACGTTGATTTCGTTGATGATCAGCAGCGCGTCGATCGGAGAGACGAAGCCGTCGTCGTTGACGTCATACGGGTTGCGCGAGTTTTGCCAAGTCAGCACGTTGTTGGCGACGTAATCGTTATCCAGGATGGTCAGCGTAGTGGACAGCTTATCGCCCAGAGTGGCACCGCCGGTCGGATCGCTCAGCACGAACGTGACCGACTCGGCCTTTTCGACCAGCAAGTCGTCGATGATCGCGATCGGTATGCTGACGCTTTCCTGACCTGCTGCAAACGAAACGGTGATCGGATCGTCGCTGGCGAAGTCGAGCCCGTTGGTGGCCGTACCACTGCCGATGGTGATCGCCGCCTGAACGGCGCCCGCGGTTCCACCGGTGCGGCGAACTACGAGCGTCGCGCTCTCGTCATCCTCATTGCGCGTCAGCCGCGTCGTGGCAAACTCGAGCGTCCCAGGCTGCGGCACTTCGTTATCGACGATCTGAACTTCTGCCGCGGTGAGCATGTTCGTCAGCGTCGCTCCTCCCTGCGGATTGCTGAGCGCGAGCGAGAACGATTCGGCATCTTCAAAGATGCTGTCGTCGACGATCGGAATGGAGACGAGCTTGGTGGTCTCTTTATTGGCGAAGTTGACCACCTGCGAAGTGAACTGGTAATCGCTGCCGGCGGTCGCCGTGCCGCTGGTGGCGGTCAAGGTGACGCTTACCGGTCCGCCGCTGCCATCTGCGCGGTCGATGCGGATGCTGGCTGTGCCATCGCCTTCATTGACGCTGATAAAGGGAAAGTGCAGTCCGAGGCGGCCCGGAGCTTCGTCGTCTTGGATCGTGAGCGCGGTCGAGCTGGGCGATTGCAGCACCGCGCCGCCGGTGGGCGCGGAGAGATCGAGCGTGAAGGTCCGCGAGCCGCGAAAGACCTGGTCGTCTTTGATAGGAATGGTGACGATCTGCGGACCGAACTGGCGATTGGCCCAGGAAAGCGTTCCGCTACGAGCATCGAAATCGGTGCCTGCCACCGCGGTTCCATTGGCCGTCGCGTAATGCACGCTGACCGCTTGATCCATCCCGCAGACGCGGAGCACCGGCACGCTGATGCTGCCGCCATTTTCCTGAACGCTGTAGGTCGGTGCGCCGACGCGGAACGCTCCGATCGATTGCCAGCCGACATAACGGGCGAGCGCAAAGCCGTCGCTCTTGACGCCGCCGACGACGATCTTGCCGTCGGTGCGAACGATCAATGAATTGGCAGCGTCGCTTCCGCTGAAGTCGGTCAGCACGATGCCGTCGGCTCCAAAGCCGATATCCAAAGCGCCGTCGGGATAAAAGCGTGCCACTGAGAAATCTTGCGAGCCGCCGGCCACCAAGATGCGGCCATCGGCCTGCAGGGCCAGTTGGCTGGGAACGACATAAGTCTTGAAATTCGCCGTCGCGACTCCCGCATCTCCAAATGTCGTATCGGGAGTAAAGTTGCTGTTCAGCCGTAGCACCGATACCACATACGCAAATTCCGGATCGAACACATAGTCCTGCTTGGCCAGCAACAGCTTGCCGTCGGGCTGGAACAACATCGCGTCGAAGTCGCCGTCGATCAGATTGCTGCGCAGAAAACCTCCCTCTCCGAAGGTCGTATCGAGCGTTCCATTGGTGTTCAGTCGCATCAGATCTGAATACGACGAGATCAGGATCTTGCCGACCGGATCGATCACCATGGCGCTCACGCCGCCGTCGTACGAAGACGAGTCGTAATAAAACTGCCCGCCGTTACCAAAGCTCGAATCGAGCGAGCCATTGGCGTTGAATCTCAGCACGACCCGATCGGTGTCGTCACCGTTTTCCACGTAGCCAGCGGCAACGACTTTGCCGTCGCTCTGCATGACGAACGCTTGCATCTCGTCGAACGGATGGGTCAAGTCGTAGGCGGCGATGCCTCCGGTGCCAAACGTCGTGTCGAGCGAGCCGTCAGAGTTGAGCCGAATGAGCTGGATGCCCTCGACGGCCTGGCCTGCCGTCGTGCCGGCGATCAGCAGTTTGCCGCTTTGCCAGAAGAGGCCGCTGACGTGATCGTTATCGGTGCGAGCCGGCACCGTCACGCTGCCGCCGGTGCCGAAGGTCGTATCGATAGCGCCCGATTCGAGGAAGCGGGCGACCAGCGTAACGTTCTTCCCTTGAGCGCTGTTCCAAGCGGTGCCGGCCACGACCAGTTTGCCATCGGGCTGCTGCAGCGTGACGCCGTTGCTGGGATCGAGCCCGGTGGGCGTGTAAGTCGCTTTGCCGTCGCTGTCGAAAGTGGGATCGAGCGCACCGGCGTTGTTACAAGTGATCGGCTCGAAGTCGATGATGTTGACGTTGACGCTGCGGGCGGACGAAGCGAGGCGCGTGCTGCCGGTGGCGTTGAAGATCGTGAAGATAAACTTTTCATCCCCTTCGATCGCATTGTCATCGGTGATCGGGATCGCCACGTCTTTATACGTCTCACCGGCGGCAAAGCTGAGCGTCCCTTGGACGAAACCGTAGTCTTCTCCCGCTTTGGCCGTATCATCGCTCGTGACGTACTGGACGGTCGCCGGGCCCGAAGCATTTGTGCGCGATACGTGAATCGTCGCCGTTCCCTGATTCTCGGTGGCCGAGTAATCGCCGTAGCCCAGCGAGAACGTGTTGGGAGCCACATAGTCGTTATCGTCGATCGTCAGTGTGCCGCGCACGACGCTGCCCAGTTCCGCGCCGCCGGTCGGGTTGAACAAAAAGACCTGAATCGTTTCGTCGTATTCATATACTGTATCGTTGATGATCGGGACCGAGATCTCTTTGTAGGTTTCTCCTTCGAAGAAAGTCAGCACGCCCGAGCTCGGTATGAAGTCCTGCCCCGCAGTTGCCGAACCCGCGGTCACCAGATAATTCACGGTCACTGTTCCGTAAGCGGCGTCGAACGGACGCGTGACACCGATCTTGGCCACGCCGACGTTTTCGCTGACCGTTGTGTATTGAGCCGCCAAGTTGAACGAACCGTAGATCGGCGAGCCAGGCTCGGTCGTAAAGCGGGCGACTTCGAAATCATCGAACTGGTCGGTGACGACATACAGCCGCAAATCGTAGTAAGCAGCGCCGCTGGCCGAACTGAAGAGGGTCGGTGAAACATAGAAGCCCGCAGCTCCGAAGGTCGGATCGACGATTCCGTTGGCGTCGAACCTGGCGATGCCCATGTCGCTGTGCCCCGTGCCGACCGTGATGATCTTCCCATCGGGCTGGAGCAGCATGTCGCGCAGTTGGTCGTAGGACGAACCGCGGCTGGCGTCAAAGTTCAGCGCCGTAAAGCCCGACTGCGTCATGCCGAACGAAGTATCGGTTTGCCCGTCGGGGAAATAGCGCGTGAGCAGAAAGTTGTCATCCGATGTGCCACCGACCAGCAGGTTGCCGTCGCCCAGGACGATCACGCGCCGCCCTTCGTCGTCGTTGAGCGAGTCGTTGTCGAGGACGTTGACGTTGGTGCGCACGCGTCCATCGCCGTCGAAGTTCGTATCGAGCGTACCGTTGGCGAGATAGCGAGCCATCGCGATATCGCCGGCAGTGCGGCGCGAGCCGTCATAACCGACCGTGCCGCCGACGACCACGATCTTGCCACTGTTGTCGATCGCCACATCGCGGCCGATGTCGCTGCGGCCGTCGAAGTCGGTCGTCACGCGCCCATCGCTGCTGAAGGTCGTGTCGAGCGCGCCGCTCGGCAGATAGCGGGCCACCGCAAAGTCGCGATGGAACGCGTCGCCGCTGGAACCGGCGACCACGATCCGTCCTTGCGAGTCGATCGTGGCCGAGTAGGCCCGATCATCGGCTTTGGCAAAGTCGGTCAGCACCACGCCGCCTGAACCGAAGGTCGTGTCGAGTGCTCCATTGGCCAGGTAGCGCACCATGGCAAAATCGCTCGCCCCATTGCGGACGGAATAACCGACGACCACGATCTTGCCGTCGCTTTGCACCAGCACTTTTTCCGCTTCATCGCGTCCGCCCAAGTCGGTCGTGACGCGGCCGTCGCCACCGAACGATGTGTCGAGCGAACCGCCAGACAGATAGCGCGCGACGGCGAAATCGCGAGTGCCATCGACCGTGTCCGATGAACCGATCACGACCGCGCGTCCGTTGGACTGGATAGCGATGTCGCGGCCGTTGTCGAAGGCTGTTCCATCCTGCGCGGGAGAAAAATCGGTTTCGACAACTCCATCGCCGCCCCAACTCGCATCGGGCGAGCCGGGATTGTGGGCTTCGCCTGTTTCTTGGTCGAAGATCAGCAGCGTCGCGGTATGCAGAGGATCGAGCGCAGCGCCGCCGGTGGGCGCGCTGAGAATAAGCGTGGCCGCTTCCAAGCCTTCGACGATGTTGTCGTTGAGAATGGTGACCGAAACGTTTTTGACCGTCTCGCCATCGCCGAATGTGACGACTTGTTGGAGCGAAATGTAATCAGCATCCGGAGTCGCCGTGACGCCGACGATCGAAAAGGTCACGCTGGCCGTTCCATCGCTGCCGTCGTTTCGAACCATCGCGATATCGATGCGGCCGAAATCTTCGCCCGCATAGTACTGCGGTTGAGCGAAGCCAATCTTGCCCGGTCCGTCATAGATGTGAAGCACGGCGGTGGTTTGCTGGCCCAGCACCGCGCCGCCGCCGGGGACGGAGAGGGCGAGCTGAACGGTCTCGTCACCCTCGGCGGCCGCGTTGTCGATCAAGGTAACCGTAAACGTTTTCTCCGATTCGCCGTCGGCAAAGGTGAGCGTGCCCGACGTTGCAACGAAATCGGAACCGGCCTGCGCGGTACCGCTGGTGACCGCGTATTTGACGGTCACTTCGCCATCGGTCCCGCCGGTGCGCTGGACGGTGATCGTTGCCAGGCCAGCGTTTTCATCGACGCGATAGCTGCTGGCGGCGAACTGCAAGTTGCCCGGTCTCGGATCGGCCAGGAAGCGAGCCAAGGCCAGATGATTGCCGACGCCCGGCTCGACGGCCACTCCCGAGACGACTGCGCGACCATCGGGCTGCAAGATGATTTGCGCCGGCTCGAAGCCATCGCCGATGGTGAATACGGTGGTGCCACTGGTGCCGAAGCT
>JBQCEI010000431.1:0-2409 GCA_051960375.1 Aureliella sp.
CCCTATCAAGAGCAGGTGTTGTTCTTTGCGCTGTGCATGTGGTTGGGCGGCGGGATGCTGTATGTGTGGATCATCTCGCTGATCTTTTATCGCTATTCGTTCTTTCCGCTGAGCGCCGCTGAGCTAACGCCACCGTACTGGATCAACATGGGGGCGATGGCGATCTCGACGCTGGCGGGCACGATTTTGATCGCGTCGGCCGACGGCTCTCGATTGCTCACCGAGATTTTGCCGTTTGTGCGCGGCGTCACGCTGGCTTTCTGGGCCACGGCCACCTGGTGGATTCCGATGCTCGTCGTCCTGGGCGTATGGCGTCACATCTATCGTCGCTTTCGCCTGGTGTACGATCCGCAGTACTGGGGCGCTGTGTTCCCGCTCGGAATGTACACCGTCTGCACGTATCGACTCTCGGAGGAGATGCAGCTTCCTTTCCTGTTGGCCTTACCCAAGTGCACCGTATGGGTCGCGCTGGCCGCCTGGGCGGTGACCTTCCTGGCGATGTTTTATTCGCTGGTCAACCCGCGTTCGACGACTTAGCAGCTCCTCGCATGAAATTTTACCGCGGAGGACGCGGAGAGCGCGGAGTGGCCGGCCCGGACCGGCTCTCATCGGGCGTTAAGGTTGGACACCTATGATGATCTGCAGAGGTGACGGCGATACGGGTCAACGGGTGACCAGGGGTCGACACCTGAGGCTTTCAGCGAAGGGGATAATCATGCACTTCACACGACTGGGGCTCGCTGCAGCATTGGGAACTCTGGGGTTAGCAATCGCGCTGCCAGCTGGATATGTCTTGAACGTCGCAACGCTGCGGGCTCAAGAGACGCAGCAATTCGCAAAGGAATCGACGATGATGAAGCGGGGCAAAGTTACGTCGCTGTTGAAGAACGATCGCGGCGATGTCGATGGACTGCTGCTGGACAGCGACGTTCGCGTCCATTTTCCACCGCACATGGGCAAGCAGATCACAGCCGTGGTCTCCGTCGGCGATGCGGTCGAAGTGGAAGGACGTCCCGAAGTCAAGCCACACGGCGAGAAGGTCTTTGAGATCTCGCGACTGGTCGCTGGCGATCAAACGATTGAGATCGAACATCGTCGGCCCAAACCTGGTCCCAAGGGCCCGCGCGATGAACCGCCGATGAAGGCCGCGGGCAAGGTGGTCCAATACGGTCGCAATCCTCATGGCGATGTCGATGGACTGAAGCTCGAGGACGGCACGCTGGTCAAGTTCCCGCCCCATCAGTCGCGACAACTGCAGGACCTGGTCGCCGTCGGCGACGAGGTGTCGATCGATGGACGCCGGCACGTCACGCCGCAAGGAGACGTACATCTGCACGCCGACCAGATCACCGCCCACGGAAAGACGCTCGAGCGCGAGGGCCCGAAGCATGGACCCAAAGGTCCCAAGCATGGGCCCGGAGCCGCCGAGGAGCAACCGACCAATGCCGACTTGCTTCGCGAATTGAAAGCGATCCGCGAACTGCTCGAAAAGCGAGATCGATCGTAGTAGCCTGCTGAAAAAGCCACCTGAAAAAGTGGATGTTCCTTCATCGGGGTTCTTGAGGACCAAAGGTCCGTAATCCCTTAGCCCAGCCCGGCGGCGGGCTGGGATCGCATTGCATCCGCGGCATCCCAGCTCGGCGGGCTGGGCTAAGGAATCGCCGGACCTTTGGCCCTAACAGGCCCGGATGCTGCCGGTATGCACCTGGAGAAGTCCGATATGCGATTGCTCGTCATCGAAGACCAGGCGGATTTGCGCGGCGTGCTGTTCGCCATGCTGGAAGACGAGGGTTACGCGGTCGAGGTCGCGGCCGACGGGGTAGACGGTTTGGCCAAGGCGCAAGCGTGGGCATACGACGCCATCGTTCTCGATCTGATGTTGCCGAAACTGGACGGTTGGAAGCTGCTGGATCGATTGCGGGAAACGCATCGGACGCCGGTGCTGATTCTTTCGGCTCGCGATGGTTTGGAAGACCGCGTCCAGGGATTGGATCTCGGTGCCGATGATTATCTGGCCAAGCCTTTTGAGCGAGAGGAATTGATGGCTCGCCTGCGGGCGCTGATTCGGCGAACCGCCGGACAAGCAACATCTCAAATACACATCGGGGACCTGACCATCGACATGCGTTCCCGGCAGGCGCATCGCGGCCGGGAACTCATCGCCTTAACCGCTCGCGAGTTTGGGCTGCTGGAGTATCTTGCCTTGCATCGCGGCAAGGTTGTTTCGCGGAACGAACTCTACGAGCACCTTTTCGATCAGTTCGAAGATCGCGCGTCGAACGTGCTAGACGTCTACATCTCTTACTTGCGCAAGAAGCTTGGCTCGGAGTTGATTGAGACGCGCCGAGGGCAGGGTTATGTCATCCCCTAATGAATCCATTGCGCAGTCTTTGAAAACGCGATGGACGT
>JBQCEI010000432.1:0-2553 GCA_051960375.1 Aureliella sp.
AAGCAGCCTTACGGCGAGTTTAATACGGGAGCCAATGCGGCCCGGCGCTACAGCGGCTACGTCGGCATGTTGCCGTTCCTGGAACAGAACGCCCTCTTCAATCAGATCTCCGGAGCACAGGTTGGGAACGTGCCTTGGGATACCGGCTTCGTTCCGTTTCGCACGGAAATTCCTTCGTTCCATTGTCCGTCAGACGTCGACAGGCCGAGAGGCACCAACGACATCGGCCGCACGAACTACATGTTCTCGCGCGGCGACAGCGCTTGGGATCACAACGAGTGGACCGGCAACGGCGGTCGCGGCTTGCGCGGGATGTTCAGCGGCCAGGGTAAGCATCACGGCTTCAAGGACATCACCGACGGCTTGAGCAACACGATTGCCATGGCCGAGCGGACCATTGCTCAGCAAGGTCTGGCGGTGCTCGACGGCGGCACGGTCACGGGCATTGGCTCGAGCTTCCGCAACAGCAACCCGTCGTTGTGCTCGGCTAACGTTGTAGGCGGCAAGCGCTACGCCGTGGGGACGAGCATGGGTTACTGGGGCGGCAGACGCTGGCCCGACGGTGCGCCGGCCTTCAGTGGCTGCACCACGGTGCCGGGTCCGAACAAGGCTCAGTGCACCCAGAACACCTGGGACGGCGAGGATGGAATTTACGAACCGATGAGCCGCCACACCGGTGGCGTTCAGGTTTTGTTTGGGGACGGTGGCGTGCACTTCATGCCCGAAGCGATCGACACCGGCAATACGACTCTGCCTCCACCGGACGCTCCGGGCCAGCCCCAGGGCATGAGCCCGTACGGGGTCTGGGGCTCGCTGGGATCCGGCCGCGGTGGTGACACCGCAGTGGTTCCTGATTAGCGACCGCAAGTCGGTTAGAGTCAACGTTCGGTTAATCAATGAGCAAGAGCTGTGGCAACATGGCTCTTGCTTATTTCCTTTCACGTCTCGTTTTTCCTGCCGCCCGTGCCTGCTGGCGGCCGTTTTCCTAGCCTGCTCACATCTTGAGTTTTAGAAACTTTATTTGGGGGACTGTATGCAAAAGTACGTTTTCGTTTGTTTGGCTCTGGTTGGCTTGGTTACCGCCGGTTGTACGCCTGCAGGCGCACCTCGCATGTCGACGAACAAGGTTACGGGCAAGGTCACCATGGGCGGTGCGCCCGTGCCGGGAGCCACGGTTACGTTCTCCCCCATCACTCAAGGCAACCCGCCGGCTCTCGGTGTGACCGACACGCAGGGCGTCTATACCCTGACCACGTATGACTCGGGCGATGGCGCCGTCGCGGGCGAGTACAAGATAATGGTTTCCAAGAGTGCGCCGTCGGCCGCGCCGGCCGAGCCGCAGCACGATCCGACTGGCCAGAGCGTTCCGGCATCGCCTCAGCACAGCGGTCCCCGCGGTGCCGCGGCCGGCCCGAGCTCGCTGCTGCCGGAGAAGTATTCGCGCGCCGACACGACGCCTATCAGCAAGACGGTGAAGGAAGGCGACAATACGATCGACGTCTAACTGTAAGATCGCGACTTTCCAGAGCAGCCAGGCGCGGCAGCAGCTGCGCCTGGCCGCCAGACTGGCCTTTTCTTGCACCCGTGGAAGAAATTCAATGGCTGCCAAACGTCTGGCTCCCGCTGCGCCAGCTAGGCGGTGGCGATATGTTGTTCTGACCGCGGTCCTTCTGGCCGCGCTACTGGTCGGAGTGCTGACGGTTTTCACGCCGGTCCCAAACTCCGACGAGCTTGATCCACAGTTGGCCGAACTGGCCCTCGCGCAGGCGCACTTGGCGCTGCGCAACAACGCATTCGAACAAGCCGAAAAGCTGGCCGCGGCCGTGCCGCCGAAGAGCCCCTGGTTCGTGCAAAGCCGATTGCTGGCCGGAGAAGCAGCTACTCGCAATCACCGGCTAGAAACCGCGCTGAAGTACTATTCCGAGATCGCGAAGGGTTCTTCGCGCGAAGCGATCACCTCGGCCTACGCGATGGCCGAAATTTACCGCGCCCAGTGCCAGCTCGAACCAGCCTGCGCCTATTACTCGCGCGTGCTCGCCCGCGAACCGAACCATGTCGAGGCGCACGAGCGCATGGCCTTTCTGCTCGGCGTTACGCGGCAGAACTGGGAAGCGGCCCCGCATTACTTGGCACTGGTGAAGTTGGAAAGTTGGACGCTCGATTCGTTGGCTATTCTGGCCGACATCGAGCGCTCGATCGAGCAGCCGGCTTTCGTTAAGGAATGTGCCGAAAAGGCGCCCGAGGATCCGCTGAGCCAGCTCGCTCTGGCCGGCGAGAAAGTCTACGACGGAGAAACCGAAGAAGCTAAGCCGCTGTTAGCCAAAGTCGTCGCCGAGCGGCCTGGGCTGCTCGCGGCTCAAGGCATGCTCGGCGAACTGCTGCTGACCGATGGCCCGGAAGCCTTCGAGAGTTGGAACCGAAACTTGCCTCCCGCGGCGGCAGAGCATTCCGACATTTGGTTCGTGCGCGGGCTGCAAAGCCGTCGCGATCAACAGCTCGAACTGGCAGCGGGATGTTTTGCGCTGGCAGTGAAGCTCGCCCCGGAGCATCGTC
>JBQCEI010000433.1:0-11208 GCA_051960375.1 Aureliella sp.
CGCTCTTTCGGCCCGCGGGGACTTCCGGATCCCGGCGGGGATCGACGCGGGCGGCCCGCGCCGCCGGCATGGGGCTGCCGTCCCTCCGGGACTTTAAACCAATTGCTGCACCGCCAGTTCCCAGCCCGGTTGGGCTGGGGTAAGGAATCGCGGGCCTTTGGCCCTGAAGGCGCACGCGCCATTGGAAGCGCTCTCTTCATCAAACAAACGACGCCGGCAAAGAACAAATCCTTGCCGGCGCCGCAGCATTTCATGGCTGGCTAACTATGATTGCTTAACTGCGACCGGTTTTAGTCTAAGACCTTGGCCGCCGAGATCAGCTTGATGAATTCCCTGTTCGACGGGAACCGCGCCAGTTGTTTGGTGAGCTGTTCCATGGCTTCGACCGGATGCATCGTGTTGAGCGTGCGGCGGAGCATGGTGACGGCGTTGAGCGTCTCGGGCTCCAGCAGCAGTTCTTCGCGGCGCGTGCCCGACTGAGTGATGTCGATCGCGGGCCAAACGCGGCGGTCGGCCAGGCGGCGGTCGAGCACCAGTTCCATGTTACCGGTGCCTTTGAACTCTTGGAAAATCAAATCGTCCATGCGGCTGCCGGTATCGACTAGCGCCGTGCCGACGATCGTCAGCGAGCCACCTTCGGCGAAAGCCCGCGCCGAGGCGAAGAGCTTCTTGGGTATGTCCATCGCTTTGATGTTCACACCGCCGGTCATCGTCGGGCCGCTGTTGCCGACCCACTTGTTGAACGCACGAGCCAGGCGCGTGATCGAGTCCATCAGCAAGAAGACGTCTTTGCCGCTTTCGGCCAAGCGCTTGCAGCGATCGATCACCAGTTGGCTTAGCCGCACATGGCTATCGACATCCTGGTCGAGGCTGCTGGCGATGACTTCTCCCGAGAGGACATTGCGGCGCATGTCGGTGACTTCTTCCGGTCGTTCATCGATCAAGAGAACGATCAGATGCACGTCGGGATGATTCTCGGCGATGCCTTTGCTGATGTGCTGCAGCATGATCGTCTTACCGCTGCGCGGCGGAGCGACGATCAGGGCACGTTGTCCTTTGCCGAGCGGAGCGAGCAGATCGATGATGCGATTGGTCAGCGGCTGGGCGCCGGTCTCCAGTTGCAGCCACTCTTCGGGATTGACCGGAGTGAGCTTGTCGGTGTCGAAGTTCTTGACGTTGATGTACTCTTCGGGCAGCATGCCATCGACGTCGAGGATTTCGCGGACGCGCGGGCCTTGTTGGCGCCGGGCCGGTTGCATCATGGCTTTAATCTTGACCCCTTGGCGAAGACCGAACTTTTCGATCATCGTGCCGGGGACAAATGGGTCGGTGCGTTCGCGCGAGTAGTTGTTGGCTGCGTTGCGGAGAAAGCCGTAGCCGTTGGGATGCATTTCAAGAATGCCGATGAACTCTTCGAGCGGAACATCGGCTAGTTCGGTTCCTTCGGCTTCGGCACCTTCGGGTTGATCGCCAGGCTGAGCGGTGGCGGCTGCAGCGCCAGGGCGACGTCGACGGAATGGGCGGCGGGGGCGGCTAGCACCGCCAGCGGCGTACGGCGCAGAGGAAGAAGAAGTGCGCGGTCGAAACCTCTTTTTTTTGGGCATGGAGAGCAAATCCGGCATTAGCCAATAGAAACCCACGAGCACGCTCGGCCGCCCTTACAGAGAGGGCTCAACCGTTTCCTGGCGATGCATCGCAGCGAAATTGAGAACGAGTTGTCGGCGGGAACCGCTCCCGCATGAAGTGAGCATTCACCTAACTGGGAATGCAACAGGGCTCGTTACGAAGCTACAAGCGCTGATCCAAACGACCAAGCGAAGATCCAACGACGCTTGTCCATCGAATACGTAGTGTGCAACATCTGAGCCGCGTAGCGCAGTTTCGCGCCGGCGGATCGTGACATTTCACGAAGATCAACGTCTTCAGATACCGTCAGGGACGGGGAAGCGACTCATCGGGCTGCCGCACTCACAACGTGCGTCAAAGCCATCTCTGTGTTGTCCGACCACGACTTGGAAAGCTCGCAGCGCTGGGCAAGATGAGCCCGCGCTGGCGGAGTGGGATATCCCCATCCACTCTCAAAGCGATCCATCAGTTGGAACGCCGGGCAGAGGTCGTACTGAAGACTCCTGATGTGAGGATTTGGTGGAATAATAACTCGCCCACTAAGGCTGTCAAGTTGAGTTTTTCCAGGCCGGCGGGATATTCGCAAAACTTTTCCCAATTAAACGATTATTCCTTCAAGGGCCGTTACGGAAAGTCCGATTGTTCCAAGGATGACGGTTAGAAGAGCTACTCCCGCGTTCTATCGGACGAATGGTGCCATGCTGCGAACTCTCTTACTGCTTTGCGTCGGTATCGCCCTCAGCAGTGCCCGACTGAACGCCCAAGAGCTGATCCAGTGGCACGACGATCTCGAAAAGGCGCGCCAGGTCTCCCAGCAGTACAAAGTTCCGATCCTCATCCACTTCTACGGCGACAACTGCATGCCGTGCAAGGCGCTCGAAAAGAACGTCTTCACTCGGCCCGAAGTGGCCAGCACCATGCAGCGCTACTTCGTGCCGGTGCACATCAACGCTACCTACGACCGCCGCACCGCCGCCCAGTACGGGGTTCACAGCTGGCCTACCGACGTCTTCGTCGCTCCTGACGGCAAAATCTTGACCCAAGGAGTCTGCAACCAAAACCCGGCCGCCTACCTGCAAAACCTGCAGAACGTCGCCGTCATGAACCGCGATCGCAATATCATGCTGGCCGGCAACGCCCAGCCTGCCCCCGCGGGCGCCCAGCCCGCCGGCGCCGCGGCAGCTGCCCCGACCGCCAATCCCTACGCTGCTCCCCAGGCGAGCAACTTTCCCGGCGCACAACCCACCGGCCCCGCGGCCAGCAACGCTGCCGCTGGTGCGCCCTATGGCCGACTGGCGACGACCAGCCTCCAGCAAGAAGCCCCCGGGCGCGATCAAGCTCCGGCTCCCTACTCCAATCCATCGAGCGGCCCTAGTCCGTACGCCGCAGCCGCCACCGCCGCGCCGGGCCTGGCCGCTGCCGCTGGGTCCGCTCTGCCGAGCCCGACCTGGAATGGCCAGTCGGCACATGGACAAGCCGCGAGCGGCTTGGTCGGCGCAGGCCCCTTGGCCAACACGCCGAACATGACCGTGGCTCCGGCGACGCCCGGCACCAGCCAAGCTCACAAAGACGCCAACCTGCCGCAATCGGCTCAGTGGCAACCGGGCACGCAGCACGCCCCCGGCCCGCAGCACACGCCGAGCACTGCCCCTGCCGCGCCAACCAGACTCGGCAACGGCCTGACCGCCAGCGCTGCGGCCGCCATGTCACCGGCTCTGGCAACCTCGCCCACTTTGCCGGCGTCAGACCTGCCCGCCGGAGCCGCACCTTCCGGACCGTTCACTCCACCGGCTTCGCATAACACTCATCCCAACCCCGGCGCGGTCGTCGAGAATCCTCACTACGGCCAGCCCAACGGCCAGCGCGACGAATCTGCCGCCAAGGGTCCATCGGCTGTGACCGTTTCGGCCCGCGGCCCGCTTGAAAAAGCGACTTCGGTCGCCGAGCCCAAGGAACCGGCATCGGTGCCGGCGATGAGCGGTTACTGCCCGGTCGCTCTGCTGGGCACTTCGCAGTGGATCGAAGGCAAGCCCGAGCACGCCGTTCGCCATCGCGGTCGCGTGTACTTCCTCAGCTCGGCCGAAGCCGCGCAGCAATTCTTGGCAGCGCCGGACAACTATTGCCCGGTCCTCTCGGGCTACGATCCGCTAGTGCTGCTCCGCGACGGTGCGCTGGTCGAAGGCTCGGTCTACACCGGCCTGCGAGACGCCACTCAGAATCGCATCTTGCTCTTCAGCTCGGCCGAGAACAAACAGTATTTTCAAGACAACTACGATCGCCTGGCCACCGAACTCGACAACCTGCTCAAGCCGGCCGAAGCGCGCACCGCCGCCGCGCCCACTGGCAGCCTGTCCCGCTAAATCCGCGCTCTCCGCGTCTCCGCGGTTAAAAAACTCCTCAGCGTTTACCCGACCGCTTGTACACAAACAACCGGCTAGGGCCGGCGATCACCACGCCGTCCTTCAGCAACAGCAAGTTGCCCCCTTCGGCGCCGTGCGTATCGAGCCGCCAGCGACCGCGAATGATCGGGTCGCCGCCTGCCGCCCGTTCCGCCTGATCGGCGTCGAACGCGAAGATCTCGTGTTGCGTCGGCCAGTAAACGCGATCGATCCCAACCACGCCGCGTCCATAGCCGCGCGGTGAGGGGAGCGCGCTGCCGGCGTCGCTCGTCGTGCCGCCGGGAAAGGCGGCTAGCACGCGACCCGAATAGCGATCGAGCCAAAAGATGCGGTCGCCGGCGACGATGATGCTCTGGTCCGTCGCACCCAATAGCTGCGTAGCGTCGTCGACCGCTTCCGAGTCGGTCGACCAGAGTAGTTCGCCGCTGGTGATGTCGAGCGAAAAGATCTCGGGACAATCTTGCGGCGCGCAGATCACTTGCGTGCCCACGACCATGCAAGGCGATAGATCTCGGTAGCGGTAACGATCCTGCAGCGCATACGGCTCGTCGGCCGCCGATGGCATGCGCCGGTAACGAGCCAGCCAGAGAATCTCGCCAGTGCCTTGATCCAGGCAAGCGATAGCGCCGAGGTTCGTATTGACCAGCACCCGGCCGCCGCTGGCGGTGACCAGTTGATGCGCGACCAGGCTGGCCTGCTCGCTGCCGCTGACCGTTCCGCTGGCCAGTGCGGGCGAGCGCCACAGAATCGCTCCGGAGTCCTTCTCGATCGAGATCACCAACCGCCGCAAGCTGACGTTGTCGCGCATGGCGACCGCCACGATCACTTGATCGCCCAGCACCAAAGGGCTTCCCTCGAACTCGCCGTCTGGGAACTGAGCAGCACTGAGCCAAACGGGGAAGCCGGGCCGCATGCTCCCCTGCCTCACCAGATCCAAAGCGATGACAAAGCTGAGCGAACTATCGGTGTTGCCGGGCCTGCGGCCAAACCAACCGGTGACCGGCGGTCCCATGCGAGCGTACAGCGTTCCGTCGTCGATCGTGAGCGTGCCGCGCGGCACACCGGCGAGCGTGTAGCCGAAGGGAAGATAGTTGGCGGCCGTCATGCCGCTGTCGAATACCGGCAACGGAGGATCGACCGGCGGCCAACTGCTTCCCGACTCGAGATCGAAGGCGAGAATGCGGGTCAGTTCGTTGACGTAGACGCGGCCTTCGTACACCGCCGGATGATACGAGAGCGTTCCCAGATGATTCTCGCCGACCGGCGGGCGACTGCGGGCATCGCGCTGGCGGCTGCCGGTCAAGCGCTCGAGTTGTCGCGTCCAAGTCGGCCAGTTGCCTAGGGCCAACTCGGTGGCAGAAGCGATCGCGCTGCGCTGCGCGTTGCCGGCAAACGTCGGCCAGTCGCCGCTCTGCTCTTCGGTTCGCTGGTTGGTGCGATCACTAAACCATTGCCGCGCGACTTCGATGCTCGCGGTCAGTTGCTCACGCGGCTTCTCGGGCAAGCGCTCCGCCAACGAACCGGCCCAGTCGCACGTGTCGGAAAACTCGATCGCCTGGCAATCAAAAGCCGCGATGCGCACCAGCCGAGCCGCCACCTGAGCGGCGAGTTCGTCGCGCGACAGCGATTGTGTCTCGGCCAAAGCGGCTCGCGATCGATCGAGCAAGTCGTCGCGCTGCGGAAGGCGTTTCACCTGCGGCCAGGATGTCGGCCACGGCAATCCCATTCCTTGTGCACTCGCGCTGGACTCATCGCCAGCTGCATCCGCGGCCTGCGCCGGCACTCGCAGCGAAACGCCTGGGGCCTCGAGCGCCTGACGCGCGGCAACCGTCCAGCCGCGATCGAGATACAAGTCGCTCAGCAGCAGCCGCGCCGACGCGCTGGCGGAAGCCAGCGAGAATCGATCGACCAGCTTTTGCAGATCGCGCATGTCGTGCCGCTCGAGGGCCAGCTCGCTGCCGCGCGTGGCTTGCTCTTGCTGCGTGCGAACGACGTCGGCCAGTTGCTCGGGCTGGGCAGCCGACCACGCGTGCAGCCGCCACTGGGCCCAGCGGCCGATCGGAGCATGAACTTGCAGAGCGAGGGTCGCAGCTCGCTCGACCGGCCCCATTTCCACCAGCCGCCCTTCGGCGTTGTCGACCAACCGCTGAAGGTTCTGCAGGGCTTCATCGAACTGGCCGGCCGCGGCCAATTGATCGATCTGCTCCATGATCAATCGATCCTGGGCCGTCGCGCCGTGGGCCGTCGTACTCAGAGAGCGCTCCTGCGCAAACCCGCTCGCTCCGCACGCTACGAGCACTAGAAACGTCCAGGCCGAGAGCCGCGTCTTCGCCATATCAAAAACTCTCTTCTCTGCGCTCTCTGCGTCTTTCCTCTGCGTCTCTGCGTTAAAAAAAGAGCCGCTTACGCCAGAATGTTCTGCACGATGTTGCCGTGAACATCGGTCAGTCGATAGTCGCGGCCTTGGAACCGATAGGTCAAACGCGTGTGATCCAGTCCGAGCAGATGCAGCAAGGTCGCATTGAGGTCGTGCACGTGCACCGGATCGACGACTGCGTTGAAGCCAAGATCGTCGGTCGCTCCGTGCACCATGCCCGGCTTTACACCGCCTCCGGCGAGCCACAAACTGAAGCCGCGGTTATGGTGATCGCGGCCGTCGTTGCCTCCTTGGACCATCGGAGTTCGCCCGAACTCGCCGCCCCAGATCACGAGCGTCTCGCCGAGCAAGCCGCGCTGCTTGAGATCGCGCACCAGAGCGGCGCTAGCCTGGTCGGTAGTCTCGGCGTTTTTCTTGACATCCTTGGTCAGGTTGCCGTGCTGGTCCCAGGCCTCGTGGAAGAGCTGGACGAAGCGCACGCCGCGCTCGATCAACCGCCGCGCCAGCAAGCAGTTCCGCGCGTAACTCGCTTCGTTCGGGTCCTTGATGCCATACATCTCCAGGACGCTGGCCGGTTCGCTGCGCAAGTCCATCAGCTCGGGAGCGCTCGTCTGCAGACGATACGCCATCTCGTAGCTTTCGATGCGGGCGGTCGTTTGCGGATCGCCGTTGGCCTCGTGAGCCAGCGTGTTGAGATTGCGAAGCGCCTCGAGCGAAGCCCGCTGCGTCTCGTCATCGACTCCCTTGGGATTGGACAGATACAGCATCGGATCGCCGGCGCTGCGGAAGGGAACGCCGCCGTAGAGCGTTGGCAAGAATCCGCAGCCGTAATTGCTCGCGCCGCCGCTGGTTCCCTTGGCGCTAGTGAGCACGACGAAGCCGGGGAGATTGTCCGCCTCGCTCCCGAGCCCATACAGCGTCCACGATCCGAAGCTCGGCCGACCGAACTGCTGCGAACCGGTGTTCATCATGATCTGCGCCGGGGCATGATTGACCGCTTCGGTTTGCATCGAACGAATCAAACAGATGTCGTCGGCGATGTCGGCCGTATGCGGCAATATCTCGCTCAGTTCCATGCCGCAGCTGCCCGCGCGGCGGAACTTGTATTTCCCGCCCAGCAGCGCCGAGTTCGGCTGGATGAAGGCGGCGCGGTAGCCTTTGAGCAACTCCGGCGGCGGCAGCTGACCGTCGCGCTTGGCCAGTTCGGGCTTGGGATCGAACAGTTCCAGGTGGCTCGGCGCGCCGGCCTGGAACAGATAGATCACGTGCTTCGCCTTGGCCTGGTGATGCGGCGCTCGCGGCGCCAGCGGATGAGGAGCAGCGCTGCCGTCCGCCGCGCCGGTCGCCGTCAACTCGCGCTGCATTAGCGCAGCGGCCGCCATGCCGCCGAGCGTCACGCCGCAGTCGCGCAAAAAGAAGCGGCGTTTAAGCAGCATCCGCGCTTGCAATTCTTCCGGGTGCATCGGTCCGCTATGCATTGAGGCATGTCTCCTCGTAGTTGTCGCTGCCTGCCGGCAGAGTTGATTCTAAAGCCCCCTCACCCCCGGCCCCTCTCCCCGAAGCGGGGGCGAGGGGAGAGAAGAATTTCACGCGGTTACCGCCAGACTCTTCTTCGCTCCCCCTCGCCCCGCTTCGGGGAGAGGGGGCCGGGGGGTGAGGGGCTTGATGTGAGATGTGTTGAACAAAAAGGACTAGCGTCGCGTGGCAAATTCGCCAGCGCTTCGGACTCAGCGAAATGGTTAGTTTTTCGTGATCGTCTCATCGAGGTTCAGCAGCACGCGGGCGACGAGCGTCCAGGCGGCGGCGTCTTGAGGTGTCGCACCGCTGGGCAGCTCGGGCAACTTGGCCGGATCGCCCGTCGCAATCTCGCGCGGGTTGAGCCAACCGTCAGCCAGCCGCTCGCGCCTCGACTGCAACAACTTCAGCAGCTCGTCGCGCTCTTGCAGTTGCGGCTGGCGGTTGGTGCACAGCTGGAAAGCAAAGTCCGCGCGGCTGCGATCATCGCTGCCACCTTCTTGCAGAATGCGCAGGGCAAACGCCTGAGCACACTCGTAAAAAATCGGTTCGTTCAAACCGGTCAGCGCGGCCAGCGGCGTGTTGGAGCGCACACGGCGGGCACAAGCGAAATCGCCGTTGGGGGCGTCGAAGTTCGACATGACCGGATCGGGCATCGAGCGTTTGCGGAAGCCATAGAGCGTGCGGCGATAACGCTCCGGTCCGGTCGCAGGTTTCCAGTAACTGGGATACGTGTAGTTGTAGTCGAGCACGTTCTGCGGCACTGGCGGAATGACACTCGGTCCGCCGAGCTTGTGCGTGATCAACCCCGATACGCTCATCGCCATGTCGCGAATCACTTCGGCATCGGCGCGGAATCGCGGACCGCGAGCCAGGTAGCGATTGCGGGGATCTTTTTCGAGCGCCTCGGGCGTGATGCGCGAGTCTTGCTTGTAGGTTTCGCTGTTGACGATCAGCGAGACGATGTGCTTTTGGCTCCAGCCGTGTTCCATCATCTCGACGGCCAACCAGTCGAGCAGCTCGGGATGCTCGGGTAAGGGAGCCCGCGTGCCGAAGTCCTCGGCCGTCTCGACCAGCCCTTCGCCGAAGATCGACTGCCAGATGCGATTGACGGCCACTCGCGCCGCTAGGGGAGAACGGCGATCGACCAACCACTTGGCAAAGCCCAATCGGTTGCGAGGCAGCGACTCATCAAACGGATGAAATACACTCGGCGTGTGTGCCGCCACTTCTTCGAGCGGCTGATCCCAGGCGCCGCGGTCGAGGCGATGCGTCGGACGCTGCGCGTTGCCGGTGCGCTCGAGCATGTGCAAGACTGAGGTGAAGCCGTTGGGCGTTCGCGCCCACTGAGCAGCGATCTCAGCGGTCTGCGCTTTGAGATCCTCGCGGCTGGCCATCCACGCGAACAGAATCGCTTTCTGCTCGGCTTCGGTGCGTTCCGCTTCGGGCCGCTGCAGAGCCAGCACGGCCGCATGCGCTGCCGGTGGAGCAGTCGGAGCGGGGCTGCGCGTCAGGCTAAATCGTCCGCATCCGAGCATGTCGCCGGTCCGCATCGCGATCTTGAGCTGCGTTCCAGCCGGCGCCTCGAGCGGCTTTTCGAACTGAACGACCGCCACGCTCGCTTGATTGCGGACGCCCCGTCCGCGATCCCCTTGCCATGCAGTCGCATCGGAGCCGTCGATCAAAAACGCAACTGGTCCGCTACGTCGCTTGTTGTCTTTGTCAGCAGCCTCGGGTTCCGAAAAATCTGCCGTGGCTCCGACGAGCTTGAGCTTTTGCCATTCCTTGCTCTCGGGGGTTTTGACGAGAACTTCCAGTTCGTTGATGCTCCACGTCCCGGTCTTGCTGCGGCCGGGGCCGCGGAATGGCAAGTCGCCGTGCGTCAGCGCCTCGAGCCGCAAGCCAGTTGCGCCGTTGAGCTCGGGCGAACCGATCAGGAACACGTCGCCGCTGACATGTCCAAGCATCAGCACCGAGCCGTCATTCAGCTGCGTCGGATGGTTCAAGCCGCTGTTGCTGGCCATCTCGGTGAACTCGATCGCCTGCCAGTCGGGCTGCGCGGCTGTAAGCTGCTCGGCCCATTGCTGCATCGCGGTTTGCCAGTCGGGCACGAGCTTCTTGGCCTGGACGACTTGCTGGTCGATGCTCGCCTGCAACTGATCGATCAAGCGTTGTTGCTCGGGCGAATAGACCCACGACTGCGCTTCGTACGAGTTATTGAGAAACGCAAACATGCCGTAGTATTCGGTGTGCGTGAGGGGATCGAACTTGTGCGAATGGCACTGAGCGCACTGCGTGGTCAGCCCCATCACCGCCTTGCCGATGCAATCGACGCGGTCGAACATCTCGACCATGCGGAATTGCTCGGGCACGATCGCCCCTTCCTCGTTGATCATGCTGTTGCGCAGAAAGCCGCTGGCGATCACCTGATCTTGCGTCGCGCCGGGCAATAGATCGCCGGCGATTTGTTCGACGATGAAACGATCGTACGGCATGTCATTGTTTAGCGCCTTGATCACCCAGTCACGCCAAATCCACTGCTCGCGCTGCAGATCTTTTTCGTAGCCGTTCGTGTCGGAATAGCGAGCCACATCGAGCCAGTGCCTGGCCCACTTCTCGCCGTAGCGCGGACTGGACAGTAGCGCGTCGACCGTCGCGGCGTGGCCGACGCGTTGGTACTCTTCCACTTCCCCGGGAGTCGGCGGCAGGCCGATCAGGTCAAGGTACAGGCGGCGGCAAAGCACTTCGGAGGGCGCCGGCCGCGAGCCGGTCAGCTGTTGCTCTTTCCAGCCTTTGAGAATCCAGGCGTCGACCGGCTGGTCCGTAGAGCTCGCCGGCAGCGGGGCTTTGGCCGGCGGCGTGAAGGCCCAGTGCGGGGCGAACTTGGCCCCTTGGTCGATCCAGTCCTTGAGCAGTTGTTGCTCGGCCGCGGTGAGCTTCTTTTGTTCCTTCAAGGGAGGCATCACCATGTCGGGATCCGTCGACGTAACCCGCGCGATCAGCAAACTTTCACTCGCCTTTCCCGGCACGATCGCTCCACCTGAGTCGCCCCCGGCCAGAGCCGCATCGCGGTCATCCAGCCGCAGCCCCGCCTCGCGCGTCGCTTCGTCGACGCCGTGACAATGCAAGCATTTCTCGGCGAGAATCGGCTGGATGTCGCGCTGGAAGTCGATTTGCTGGGCTCGGACAGCTGGAACAGCGATCATAAAACCAGCCACGACTCCAGCCAAAGACAAGGCCGCTCGGGCGGTTGAACGAAAGATCCCAATCATAGCGCAGAGTTCTTAGCAG
>JBQCEI010000434.1:0-6945 GCA_051960375.1 Aureliella sp.
CGAACCCGCGCCGAGCAGCTCAGCGGTCGTCCCCGCAGTTGGCACCGTTTCCCCTGCAACGAGCGACGTTGCAGTCGTCGAAGCGGAGGCAATTCTATCGATGCCGCCTCACCTGGCTCAGCCTATCGAGCGCTCGGCCAAACCGGCGGTCGAGTCTGCCAGCGCACCAGCGACAGCGAGTGCCGAAGCGTTGGACGCTTTGTTTGCCCGGTCGTTCGAGCCCGACTCAGAGGCCGAAGCACTGCCAGAGCTATCGGAAGAAACTCCGAGCGGACCGATCGGATACCTTCGCGTCTTGGCGCAGCTTGGGCCCTTCCTCTTATTGGCAGCCGTAGGCGGCGTCGCCCGCGACTGGATGCTGCGCCGAGAGCTCCACCGCCGCTGATGTGTATTCTTCGTGTCTTAGTGTCTTGGTGGTTCAAGTCTGAGAAGGGGAACCACTAAGACACAAAGGCACGAAGAAAACCTCTTTTGAAAATCTTTCTGCAAATTTCTGGCGGATGTGCGGCTGGAAATCGGCTGTCCTGGATAGGTGACGTAACGCCGACTTCCAACTTTCTGACTCCCTCGCTGCCTCCAGCCGCGCAGCACTCACTTCTTCCCGTGGGCCATCCGCCATGCACAAGCGCAACGCTAGTCTCTTCTCGTTGTTTACGCGTCTGCTTCGATCCCAGGAGCCATCACGAAATGGACGTGCGAGCCGGCGGCTGTGGTCGCTCGAGACGCTGGAAGAGCGGCGGGTGATGGCGGGCGACGTCACGGGCAACGTCTTTAACGACTTGAACGCCAACGGACTGGATGACACAGGCGACAAGGGGCTGGCCGGATGGACCGTGTTCCTCGACACGAACTCCGATGGCGCGTTGAGCGCCGGCGAGCCGTCGACGGTGACCGATACCAAAGGCCGCTATGCACTGCTGGGAGTTCCGGCTGGCACGCAAATGATTTACGAAGTTCTGCAGCCAGGTTTCGCGCCAACTCCTGGCTTCAGCGATCACCAGTCGGTCACGGTCCGCGATGGCAAAGAGTCACGCATCAAGTTTCCCAACGTCACCGCTCCGGTGACGACCGGTCAAGTTGCCGGCACAGTGTTCCTCGACGGCAACCAGAACGGTCTGCACGACATCGGTGAAGAACCGCTCCAAGCGTGGACCGTATTCGTCGATTCCAACGGCGACGGCAGCTTGACCGCCGGCGAACCGGTCACCGCGACCGATGCCGACGGCAACTATCGCTTAGCGGACATCCCGGCCGGCACAGTATCGGTCGTCGAAGTGACGCACAACGGCATCGGTCCAGTCGTCGATGGATTGTTTCCCACCAACGGCGCATCCACCAGCCGCAACGTAACCGTCGTCGCCGGCGCGACTTCCACCGCCGATTTTGCCAACTCGATTCTGCCGATCGGCAACATCCAAGGAACGGTGTGGAACGATGCCAATGGCGATGGCTTGCACGACGCGGGTGAATCGCCGCTGGCAGCAGCCACGGTCTACATCGATCTGAACACCGACGGCGTGCAAGATGCCACCGAGCCGGTTCGCTCGACCGATGCCAGCGGTGCTTACGCCTTTACCGGTATCCGCGCCGGCAGCTATCGAGTCGCGAGCGTCGTTCCCGCTGGCTGGATTACTGCTGAAAACCATCCGTCGAGCATCGACGCCAGCGTAGCCATCGGCTCGTCGGTCTCCGCCAATTTCTTCGATCTCGTCCCGACCACCGGCTCGGTCAGCGGAGTGCTCTGGAACGACCTCGACGGCAACGGCATCCGAGCAGCCGGTGAAGACCCGCTCGCGGGCTGGCAGGTTTATGTCGATGTCAACGCCAACGGAGTCCTCGACGCAGGCGAGTCGAGCGCGACGACAGGGGCTGGAGGTGAATACACCCTATCGAATGTTGCCTACGGTACGACGACGATCCGCGAAGTGGTCCAAGCGGGCTTCACCCCGACCAACCATCCCGGCGGTTCGTTCCAAACTCTGCTCCTCAACGGTGAAAATCGCGCAGGCATCGATTTTGGCAATCACGAACCGAACGACTACAGCATCAGCGGCATGGTGTTCAACGATGCGAATAAGAACGGTCTGCGCGATGCGGGCGAAGCAGGCTTGAGCGGAATCACACTCTATCTCGACTCGAACCACAACGGAGCACTCGACGCAGGCGAGCCGACCGCGATTTCATCGGCCGATCTGTTCTATACGCCCGCGGTCAATGAACAGGGACAGTACTCCTTCACGCACCTTGCGCGAGGCACGTACACGCTTGGCGAAATCGTCCCCGACGCGCTCAGCGGCACACCGGCCAGCGCGAGCACTCTGGTAGTGAGCGTAGGACCCGCGAGCAAGGTCGATGCGGATCTTGCCAATCGCTATCGAGCAAACGAAATCCATGGAGTAGTGTTCGATGACACCAACGCGAACCACGTGCGCGATCCGCAGGAGTACGCTCGTCCCGGCGTGCCGGTCTACATCGATTTGAATCGCGACAATGTTTTCGAAGCGGACGAACCGCACGCGATCACCGGCGCCGACGGCTCGTATGCGTTCCTCGATCTGTCGCCCGGCGCGTACATCGTTCGCGAAGACAATTCGGGCATCGGCGAGCACTCGTATCCGACCACCGGTGGCGGCATTCTCTGGCCTGAAGGAGTCAGCCATCCGGCAGTCGGCAACGTCACGCCATCGAACATCACCGCATCGCTGGCCGATGGCGAAGTGTATACGCAGACAGTCAGCCTGACATTGCCCGACGCAGGCGGCCTGACGAACCTGGTCGACGTGTTCTTGCTGTTCGATGATACCGGCAGCTTCGCAAGCAACAGCCCGATAGTGCGCTCGGCATTTCCTTCGATCATCAGCTCGCTTCAGTCATCGCTGCCGGGCATTGACCTCGGCTTCGGAGTCGGACGTTTCGAAGAGTACGCGAACTTCGCCGCCGAGTATGCCACCGGTCGGCCGTTCATCTTGAACCAGCCCATCGTCGCTTCGAGCACGCCCGACTTCTCGACGTCGATCCAAGCGGCATTGGATCGCATGGCGCCGGGCTATGGCGGTGACGCGCCCGAGACCGACATCGAGGCGCTTTATCAACTGGTCACCGGAGCGGGGTTCGATGGCAACAACAATGGCTCGACGCTCGACAGCGGCCCGGCTGGACTAGCGACCACGCAGTTGTCTCCCGGCACTAGTGGTGACGTGCCGAGCTTCGCATCCTTCACCGCTGATCCTGCCTCCGGCGTGCTGCCTGCCTCGGGCAACGTGGGCGGCGGCGGCTTCCGCGCCGGAGCGCTGCCGATCGTTCTCTTGGCGACCGATGTAGGCTTCGCTTATCAGCCCAAAGGCGAAACAGCGATCACGGGCGTAGGCGGCTTGTCGCTGCCGCTGTCGTCGCTGACGCAGTCATCTCGCGCATCGACGCCGATGTCGGCGGGCGCGGGGATTCAAGAAACCGTCACGGGGCTCAATGCACTGGGCGCGCTCGTGATTGGCTTGGGCACCAACGCCGAAGCGACGCTCGATCCTCGCCAAGGGCTTGAGTCGCTCTCGAAACTGACCGGTGCCGTCAATCGCTCGGCGAGCACAATTGCCAATGGCACAGTCGATCCAATCGCTCCGGGCGATCCGATGTATTTTCAAATCAGCAGCGGCTTCGCGACTTCCGTTTCCGACGGCATCGTCAGCGCCGTCCAGAACGCAGTCACCAACGTGGCCATGGACATCACCATCCGCGCCTCGGATCCTCGCGTGAAGATCATCAATCACTCCGGCACAAAACTCGGTGTCGCAGCCGGTCAGACGGCCTCGTTCGATATTGAATTTGTCGGCGACGGCAGACCGCACCGATTCGATCTCGAGTTCGTTCGCGAAGGCACGAACGTCGTGCTCGGCTCGATACCGGTCGTGCTCGGCACGCCGGTGGCCGGTGAGGGATACGAATACGACGAATTGTTCGACGGCGAGATCCATCAATCGTCGCACTTCGGCAACTATGTCGCCAACGTCGCCCCGAGCTTTATCGCTGGTAGCGATCAATCGGTGCTGGAAGACGCTGGAACTCAGGCCGTCGCGTCGTGGGCCAGTCAAATCAGCGCTGGCCCTGCCACCGAATCTGCTCAGAGCGTCGAGTTCATCGTAACGAACGACAACCCGGCCCTGTTCAGCACGCAGCCGACGATTGCCGCCGACGGCACGCTGACCTTCGCGCCGGCGCCGAATGCCAATGGCACTGCGCTCGTCACCGTTTCACTCCGCGATAATGGCGGCGTCGGCCTCAGTGGCAACGATACCAGCCCCACGCAAACGTTCCGCATCAATGTCGCTGCAGTCAACGATGCACCGGTAGCTGCCGATGACAGTTACTCGATCGATTCGACAGCGCCGCTGGCGATCGCTGCGGCCGGCATTTTGGCGAACGACTCTGATGCCGACGGCGATGCGCTGACGCCAACCGTCACGACAGGACCCGCGCACGGCACGCTGACGCTCAGCGCGGACGGCTCGTTCCTCTACACGCCCGATGCGGCCTTCCGCGGCGTCGATAGTTTTGCGTATCAGCTCAGCGACGGAACCAGCAACTCGAACGTGGCCACGGTTTCGATCAACGTCCAGCATACCAACCAGGCTCCGGTTGCCAGCGATGACAGCTACGCCGTGGATGAAGACACGACATTGTCTTCGGGCCCGCTCGGCGTCGTCTCGAACGATGTCGACAGCGACGGCGATGTGCTCAGCGCTGAGCTGCTGAGCGGTCCGACGCACGGCACGCTCGCTCTCAATCTGGATGGTTCCTTCACCTACACGCCAGCACTCAACTACAACGGCATCGACACCTTTACGTATCGCGTTACCGATGGCACTGTCTTTTCCAACGTGGCTACTGTTACGATCGCCGTAGCCGCAATCAACGATGCCCCTGTGGCGGCGAACGATGCGTATGCAGCTACGGAAGACCAACCGCTGAGCGTGAGCCTGGCTGGGATACTGAGCAACGACGCCGACGCCGAAAGCAGCAGCTTAGCAGTTTCCAGCTTCAGCAATCCAAGCCACGGCACGTTGTCGCTGAATGCCGATGGATCGTTCACTTATACGCCGGACGCCAACTTCAACGGCATCGACAGCTTCACTTACTCGGTCAGCGATGGCTCGCTTGATTCGAATCTGGCGACGGTGACGCTGAGCATCGCGGCGGTCAACGATGCTCCGGTCGCTGCCGGTGACAGCTTCAGTACAGCGGAAGACACACCGCTCGGCGCGGGAGTGACCGGCGTGCTGCTGAACGACACCGACGTGGACGGCAACACGTTGCAAGCTGTTCGCGTTTCGGGCCCGGCGCATGGCAGCTTGACGCTGAGCGCCAACGGCACGTTCGCGTATACGCCTGCGGCCAATTTCAACGGCATCGACACATTTACGTATGTCGCCAACGACGGACTGGTTAGCTCCAACGTCGCGACGGTGACGATTGCGATCGCCGCCGTCAATGACGCACCGGTCGCGCTCGGCGAGAGTTACTCGGTCGCTCAAGATGCCGCGCTGAGCGTGCCGGCTCGTGGAGTTCTTGCCAACGCCAGCGACGTCGACGGCGATGCGCTTTCAGCCATCCTCGGCGCCGGCCCCGCGCACGGTTCTTTGGTGCTGAACGCCGACGGATCGTT
The DNA here is from genome assembly GCA_051960375.1 of Aureliella sp. GTDB lineage: Bacteria > Planctomycetota > Planctomycetia > Pirellulales > Pirellulaceae > Aureliella. The sequence goes on from JBQCEI010000434.1 coordinate 5,657, forward strand.
TACCTACACGCCGGCCGCCGGCTACAGCGGCTCGGATAGTTTTACGTATCGAGCCTCTGATGCGTTAGCGTTCTCGGGCCTGGCGACCGTCGTCATCACGGTGACTCCTCATGTCGCTGCGACCAAATTCTTTGTCGTCGATGCCGACTTGGCTTCTACTTATCAATATGCGGCCGACGGCAGTTCACTCACCAATCGAGCGCTCGACAAGGCCGACACCAAGCCACAGGGCATCGCGTCCAACAGCAGCGGCACGACGCAGTGGGTGATCGATGCGGGCGGTACCGTGTTCGTCTACGACAATCAAGGAACGCTGCTGGGTCAGTGGCAGGCGCGAAATATCGGCAAGCCCGAGGGGATCACGGTCTGGGGCAATGATTTGTGGCTGGTCGATTCCAGCCAGGACCGCGTGTTCAAGTTCGCCGGCGGCGCTTCGCTTCGCAGTGGCAGAGCAGACGCGACTTCCAGCTTTGCTCTGAGCGGCGCGAACCTCGATGCCAAGGACCTCGTCACCGACGGGACCCATCTATGGGTTGTCAACGATACCGCAGCATCCGACCAGGTCTTCCGCTACTCCACCAGCGGCGTTCTGGAAGGGAGCTGGACGATCTCTGCGAGCAATCCCAGCCCGAGCGGAATCACGCTCGATCCGGTTAATGTGAACCACCTGTGGATCGTCGATGCGAGCACCGACCGCGTGTATCAGTACAACGCGGCGACCTCGCGACTTTCCGGTAGCCAGGAACCCGATGCCGTGTTCGCCCTGGCCGCCGGCAACACCAATCCGCAAGGAATCGCCGATCCGCTGCCTGCACCGACGCCAACCGCTGCTCTTGCTCCGATCGTCCAAGCAACAGAGTACATCGATCGCCACGGCATCGACCGGCACAGTATCGATCGGCACAGTATCGATCGGCACAGTATCGATCGACTGATGGCGGACATTGAAGATCATTCGCAGCGAAAGCAACCAGGCGACAGTCACCGCGACCGGCGGTGGGACGATGCGAGCGCCGATGCGATGATCTCGGGCATGATGCACATCAGCGACGACACGCAAGCGATTGATCACGCTTTCGACGACCGCATCGATTCCGACGGCTGGTCGCACTCGAAGGGAACGGGCCGCAGCCGCAGGTTGCACTAACAGCAAATCAGCCGGCACGCGTTAGCGTCCGGTTTCTTGCGGCAAACCGCGGGCTAACGCCCGGCGGCTGATTCTAAGCGGCTCGAACTTGGTGTCTTAGTGTCTTGGTGGTTCATCTGGATCGGATTCGATCAGCCGGCAC
>JBQCEI010000435.1:0-3447 GCA_051960375.1 Aureliella sp.
CGCCGATCGCCGCCAGCCGTTCGGCTTGCAAAGCCCGACGCTCGGATTGTTTCTTTTCCGTCACATCGCGAAGGGCTACGGCGCTCAGGCCCGGCGAAAAGTTGAGCATCGTCTGGCGTTCGACGTCGATGACCGTGCCGTCGCTGCGACGCAGCTTGACTTCGCCATAAGCCGAATGCGGACTGGCAATGTCTTCGCTCGGTTCTCCCGACTCCTCGCCCTCCATCAGGCTGTTGACAGCTCGGCCGAGCAAATCCTGTTGCTCCATCCGCAGCATGAGACACGCCGCTGGATTGGCATCGACGATCATGCCGTCGTTATCGAACATCAACACGCCCGAGAGCGCGTTCTCGTAGAGCGCTCGCAGTTGCCGCTCGGAGCGCTGATGGGCGACTTCGCGACGGACGCTTGCCAGCAGCGCCTCGGGGTTGATCGGCTTGATGATGTAATCGGCCGCCCCGTGCCGCAGGGCCGACACCGCGCTGTCGACGTCTGCATAGCCGGTGACGACCATGACGCTGGCCTGCGGGGCCTCTTGCAGAATCTGCGGCAGGATCACTTCCGGTTCGCTGTCGGGCAGCTTGCGATCGAGCAGGATCACCGAGACGCGGTCCCAGCCCGGCAACGCAAACAGCTCCGCGGCCGAAGCAGCGTCCGCAACCGTATACCCATCCATCTCGAGGATGTCCCTCAAGTTCAAACGGGTATCGGGGTCGTCGTCGACGACAAAGACCAAGATGTCGGCTGCATTAAAGGATGCGTTCTGCTTGGCCATTGCCGGTTCGTTTGATCCTGAAAAGAAACAGAAGTGCGATTAAGTCGTTGAGTTTTCGCTGCTGTTGGCCAGCAACGTGGATTCCGAAGACCCCTCACCCCCCCGGCCCCCTCTCCCCGAAGCGGGGCGAGGGGGAGAAGAGAAAAGCGGTGCGGCTCGGCCTATTTCAATCTTCTCCCCTCGCCCCGCTTCGGGGGGAGGGGTCGGGGGTGAGGGGTCTTCAGAAGCGTGGTTTGGTTGAGCTTTACGGCGGGTTCGTCCCTCGCGTTCAGCCGGCACGCGTTAGCGTCCGGTTTCTCGCCGCCAACCGCGGGCTAACGCCCTGCGGCTAATGTTCAAGCTGCCGTCAATGGATAAATCAACAGGCCGTTACGCCTCGAGTTAGCCGCTGTCACCAGTCTTCCATTTGCAGCAAAGGTTCATGATACGTGGGCAAGCGCAACGCTGCCGTGGTCTCGGCGCTGGCTTCGGTCGTGATCGTCAGCGCACCGCGATGCCGCGATACGATGTCGTGCAGGATGGTAAGTCCGAGGTTCAGCCGCGGCGCGTGACCGGCGGCATGGGCCGGGCGGGCGGCTGCTTTCGACTTTTTCGAGCACTTGCATGCCTTGGAACAGCAGCTTCGCGCCACGTGACCGACCGTGACGTAGACCGCGTCCCCGTCGGGCGTCGCTCCCAGCCGCAGCAAGCCTCCGTTGGGCATCGCCTCCTGAGCATTGCGGATAAGGTTGCTCAGTACGGTTCGCAGCTGCGCGGAATCGCCGAGGACTTTCAATTTCTCTACCGGCAGATCCCACTGAACGCGAATCGCATCGGAGAGAATGTCCGCGGCGAATGCTCCCTTAAGGCATTCTACAATCTCGACCGCTTGAAAGCTTTCCAGGGGCAGCCGCACAAATTCGTTGAGCGCCGAAACCACTCCTTCGGCGAGATTGACTTGTGTGTCGAGCTGGTCCAGTTGGACTCTTGGGATTTCCGGCGGCGCATCGGGCTCGTCGCGCAAACTCCTAACCACCTCCTTGGCCGCATCGATCGGGCCGCGCAGTTCGTCGACGACGCTGTCCGCGATCTTGCCGACCATCGCCAGCCGCTCGGCCGTAGCCTGACGACGCTCGTACTCGGTGTGATACGCGTGCTCGATGATCGCCAAGTTCAAATCGAGCAGCGCGTTGAGCGAATCGCGATAGTCGGAGAGCTCGGCGGGCGACCCAGTCCACGCATCATCCAGAGCCAACAGCAGCCCGCGGCGCAGTCGCGACAGCGAGGCATTGGTGTAGAGCTGATCGAGCCCGACGTCGACATGCCGCATGCCGACTTTCCAGCGGCGAGCAACGTAGCTCTCGTCATACTGCCCGGTGAACAGCTCGGCCAACCAGCCTCGCAGCGTTCCCTTGAGCCGGGCGATCTGCTCGGCGCCGCCGGTAATGACCTGAGCGGCCCGGCAGTGGCGCTGGATCTCGGCATAGAAGTCATCGATCAGCGCATCGAAATAGGGACTCAGCACCGGTCCGAGCGTCTGCATGCGACGCGCATCGGCGTCGGTCCAGCCGATGTAGCGCTCTAGTTGCTGATAATGTTCAAAGACTTGCATACGCTTCGGTTTGCACGCGGGCCAAGGTGGGGCAGGGGAGGAGGGCAATTTTCTCGGGAGAGAGGAGAGGCCAATCAGGTCACCGCAGACCATAACACCCAAACTCGTCGCGTCGGCCCAATGCAAGGATCTTTGAGTGGTCGGGGCCTAAATGCAACCACCGTGCCGCAGGCCCCGGCGAAGCCCTGCCGCCCACGCCTAGCTTGCAAAATCATGGAATTTGCGATTGCTCCACGGCGGAACGCCTCGAGCGCGCATGTGTGCGATTTGGCGCGCAGGTGTGCCGCAAAACGCACACGGCCTGAGGCGTCTTCCCTGCGTCCTGTGCGCTCCGGCCTCTGCGCCTCTGCGGTAAAAAAGGGAAGCGTGCGATATACTCGGGGCGGCGCGCCGCTTGACGAGCACGAGCACGAGTACGAGTACGAGTACGAGCACGAGTACGAGTACGAGTACGAGTACGAGTACGAGTACGAGTTGGCGGCGGGGAGCGATCAATCTCCATCCAAGGAAAGTCGACAATCATCATGCTGGACAAGACCGAACTTACGAAACCTTGGCTGATCGCCGTTTGGCCGGGGATGGGACACGTCGCCATCAGCGCAGGCTACTACTTGATGGCCAAACTCGACATGGAGCTGTGCGCCGAAATCTCCGCTTCGGATCTGTTCGACATCGACTATATCGAAGTCAAGGATGGCGTCCTGCAAGCCGGCCGGCTGCCGCGGAGCCGATTCTTTTTGTGGCGCGATCCGAAAAAGGAACATGACCTGATCGTCTTCGTCGGCGAGGCTCAGCCGCCGCTGGGCAAGTACAAGTTCTGTCAACGCCTGCTCGAGCTGGGCGTGAAGTGGGGCGTCGAGCGCGTCTTCACTTTCGCGGCCATGTCGACGCAGATGAACCCCGGCGACTCGGCCCGCGTCTTCTCCGCCGCGACCTCGGCAGAGCTGCTGCAAACGATCGAACGCCACGGCCCCGAAGCGCTCGAAGAGGGACGCATCGGCGGGCTCAACGGCGTGCTGCTCGCCGCGGCGCTGGAAGCGGGCCTGGAAGGCATCTGCCTCTTGGGAGAAATGCCACACAT
>JBQCEI010000436.1:0-3069 GCA_051960375.1 Aureliella sp.
AACGACCAACAGGCCCGCCTTCTCCCTTTTGTGGAAGGTGGGCCTTTTTAGTCTACAGGCTACAGGCTTCAGGCTTCAGCTTTAGGACCAAAGGTGCGTTATTTCTTAGGCCTGCCCAGCGGGCTGAGGACTGACGGTCCTTTGGTCCTTTAGCCTTGAGCCTGCTTCTTCGCCTCCGCCAAACCCTTCAGCACCAGCGGGATGTTGGAGCTCTGCCAACCCTCGGAGAGCTTTCCGTTCTTCACGCGCACCCAGGTGATGCCTTCGAACTTGACCGCCTGGCCGGTGGCTGGAAAGCCGAGCGTGTCGGCGGTATGCGTTCCCTCGGCCCGCCACCGCACGACCACTTGATGGCCGTTCTCGAGCGTCTCGTCGATGAAGACCTTCAAATCGGGAAAGGCGCCCAAGAGCGGAAAGTACATATTCTGCTTGAAATCGTCGATTCCCACGACCGGACCTTGCTCGGCGTAGCACACGCTCTCGGGGGTCAACATTTCGTCGACGACTTCCGCTTTGCGTTGGCCCCACACTTCTTCAAACCAGCGGCGGACGTGCTCCGCGTTGGAGGCAGGAGTTGCGACACTCACGGGAGCTCCTTTCAGGCTTCAGGCGTCAGGCTTCAGGCTTCAGAATGCTGAATTGAAACGTCAGGAATTAGGGTACAGCCTGTGGAGCGAGAAGTACAGCTATTCAAGTGTTCCTTGGTGTCTTCGTGTCTTCGTGGTTCCATTCTTCCTCCTGAAGCCTGAAGCCTGAAGCCTGAAGCCTGAAGCCTGATGCCTGCCCCCTATCCCTTCGGCGTGGTCGAAACCTGAATCTCCTCGCCCACGATCCGCACGGCGAAGGCGTCGACTCGGATGCGCGGGCTGTCGAGCCAGCGGCCGTCGACGATCGAAAAGCGCCAGTGGTGCCAGGGGCAGGCGACGCAGTGGTTCTCGACATGCCCGCCGGCCAGCGACGCCCCTTGATGCGGACAGAAGTCGTCGATCGCGAAGTGTTCCCCCTTTTCGCAGAACACGGCGATCATGCGGCCGGCGACGGCAAAGGCGCGGCCTTGGCCTTCGGGAATCTCGCCCACCTTGGCGACGGTGACATACTCGAGCTCGGGCGGCGGAGCGTCGGGAAAGAGTTCGGCTTGCGTCATGGCAGTGTGATCACCTCGCCAACAGCGGGAGTAAGTGGCCGGGCGTCGGTCTGGGCCGAAACACGCTCGCTCCATGCCGCCGCGTCTTGGGCGATCGGCGGCCAGGTATTGTAGTGCGAAGGCAATACCATCCGCGGCCGCAGGAACTCGATCGCCCGCAGGCTGTCCTCGGGCCCCATCGTGTAAAAGTCGCCGATCGGCAACACGGCCACGTCGAGCCCGAGGTCGCCGATGAGCTTCATGTCGGAGAAGAGCGCCGTGTCGCCGGCAAAGTAGATTTTCTTGCCGCCGAGCTCGATCACAAAGCCGCCCGGATTGCCGCCGTAGGAGCCATCGGGCAACTGGCTGGAATGAATCGCAAAGGTATGCAGAGCGCGTCCGAACGGCAGCTTGACCCAGCCGCCGAGATTCATCCCTTGCGTCTTCTTCACGCCGTGCTTGGTATCGAGCCACACCGAGATCTCGTAGTTGCAGACCACCGTCGCCCCGGTCCGCAGCGCGATCGAGACCGTGTCGCCCAGGTGGTCGCCGTGACCGTGGGTGAGAAAAATGGTGTCGGCCGTCAAGCTCTCGGCGGTGACCGTCGCGGCCGGGTTGTCGGTGATGAACGGGTCGACCAAAATTTCGGTTTGCTGGTACTGCACCTTCCAGGCGGCATGGCCCAGCCAAGTCAACTGTACGCTCATCGCGGCTCCTCCATCTCTGCACAAACTCTCGCCAACAAGTTCCGCGCCAGGGCGGCAGTCGGTATACTCCAGTCCTCCAACCATAGCCGCAAGTTCCCGTTTGTTCCAGGACGGGAATCTCCTTTGTGTCTTGGTGTCTTCGTGGTTCAAAATGGAATCAACCACAAAGGCACAAAGACACCAAGAACTGCGGTTAGCCGCTCTTCCAATTGCCCACCCAGCGAGAAAACCAAAGTGAGCCAAGCCATCGCAGAGCCCGCCGTCACGGGCGTACCGCGTGAAGTCGCTTCGATCGACCAGCTGCCGACTCCGGCACTGGTATTCGATAGCAAGATCGTTCAGGCCAACATCCAGCGCATGGCGGAATACGGGCGCAAACACAACCTCGGCATTCGCCCGCATACCAAGACGCACAAGTCGCTCAAGCTGGCGCAAATGCAACTCGACGCCGGCGCCTGCGGACTGACGGTCGCCAAAGTGGGCGAAGCCGAAGTGATGGCGCAGCTCGACGCCGAGATCTTGATTGCTTATCCGGCCTTCGATGAGCCGCGCAAACGCCGCATCGCCGAACTGGCCCACAAGCGGCGCGTGATCGTCGGCGTCGATAGCGCGCTTGCCGTCGAGCACCTGGCCGCAGCCGCCGGCGAGGCTGGCTCGAGCGTCGGCATTCTGGTCGACCTGGATGTCGGCTTCGGCCGCACAGGCGTGCCGAGCCCTAAGGCGGCGCTCGAACTGGCTCAGCTCGTAACGCGGCATCCGCAGCTGCGGCTCGAAGGGATCATGTGCTATCCCGGCCACGTTTGGATGCCTCCTGCCGACCAAGCTGCGCCGCTCGCCGCCGTGTCGGCCAAGCTCCGCGAGACGCTCGATCTCTGGCAAGCCGCCGGGCTGGAAGCGCGCATCGTCTCGGGCGGCTCGACCCCGACTGCTTATCAATCGCACCTGGTGCCCGAGTTCACCGAGATCCGCCCGGGCACTTACATATTCAACGACGTCAACGAACTCCGTGGCGGCTACAACACGTTCGACCAGTGCGCGGCCCGCATCATCGTGACGGTGATCAGCAACGCGGTGGCGGGCCAGGTGGTCGTCGATGGCGGATCGAAAACGTTTACCAGCGACCTGTGCGTGGCCGATCGCGAGAGCGGTTTCGGGCAAATCATCGGTTATCCGAAGGCCAAGATCGCCAAGCTCAGCGAAGAACACGGGCAGGTCGACGTGCGCAGTGTCGACCAGCCG
>JBQCEI010000437.1:0-4026 GCA_051960375.1 Aureliella sp.
CTTCTTCATCACCGCATCGTCGAGGGCTTGCCGATGGATGGCGATCGCATCGAGCGAGCCTCGAAAACTGCTCGACGCCGCGCCCCCTTGCGAACTGCCGATCCAAACTTCGTCATCGTCGACCACTGGAGCTTGTTCGGTCGGCCCGCCCATGTCCCAAGTCCCTTCTTGCAGCTGGCCGTCGATCCAGCCGCGGATGCTGCCGGGCTGACCGAACTGATAGGCAACGGCGATGTGATGCCATCCCTTGCCGGGCTTGAATCCGCTCTTGGTCGTCCAGCGATGCCAGTGCGAGCCGTTGCGAGTCGCTCCGCTCGGGACCGGCGTTGCGAACAGGAAACTGAGGCCCGCTTTGCCCTTCGTCTCGCGGACGCGCAGCGCCCAGTTCTGATTGTCGGCGGCAAAGCCCGGCGAGCCGGTGCGCCCCTTGCCGATCACATAGACGTTATCGCCGCCGCGCAGCTGATCGACCTGCACCCAGGCCTCGAGCGTGATTGCGTCGCCACTAGTAAAGTCGAACTGGCTCTCCGGGCCGCTGTCCTCGAAGGAGAGATGCGCTCCGCTGCCGTCGAGCTTGATCGCCGTGTTGGTGGAGTCAAAGTCGGGGTAGATCGGCGGCCTGGGCCCTGGGGCATCGCGATGCACTCCGCCGTGCGCTCGTAGCGGCGTGGTTTCTTCGGTCCCGAAATCCCAGCGAATCACCTTCGGGCGATCGGCGCAGCGGGCGGTGGTGGGACTCAGCAAGATGATCAAGCCAAGGACGATCCAGCTTCGGTGCATAGAACGCTCCGGAAGTTTTTTACCGCGGAGGACGCAGAGAACGCGGAGGGGGAGGGCAGGGAGGGAAGTGGCAGTGGCAATGTGCTGCTCATTGTACCATATCCAGTGCCTGAAAAATCGTCTCAGGGTTGCGTTCCGTTGCCGCACCTCTCAGACTGTCTCTCTGCGTTTCCCGCGTCCTCTGTGTCATTTAGAGGGAAAATCCTCCGCGGTTAAAAAGGTATGCCATCCATGCTCGCTCGACTGATGATCCTCTCGTTCCTGCTCTGCAGCATGTTGTCGACGCTCGGCACATCGGGCTCGCTGCTGGCCGCCGACAAGCGGCCCAACGTGCTGCTGATCATGTCCGATGACTTGAACAACATGCTCGGTTGCTACGCTGATCCTCAAGCCAAGACGCCCAACATCGATCGTCTGGCGGCCCGCGGCGTGCGGTTCGAGCGGGCTTACTGCACCTATCCCCTGTGCGGACCAAGCCGCAATTCGATGCTGACCGGCCTGTATCCCAACAGCACCGGCATCCAGGCCAACCAGCAGATCTTTCGCCAGACGATTCCGTCGCATGTCAGTTTGCCGCAGGCGTTCCGCCAAGCCGGTTACTTCGCGGGCCGCATCGGCAAGCTGTATCACTACAACGTCCCCAACTCGATCGGCACCAACGGGCACGATGATCCCGGCTCGTGGGAAATGGAGCTCAACCCGGCCGGAGTCGACCGCCTCGAGGAACAGCCGAAGATCTTTACGCTCACACCGGGCCAGTTCGGCGGCACGCTCAGTTGGTACGCATCGCCCAAGAGCGACGAGCATCACACCGACGGCTTGATGGCCGACGATGCCGAGTGGGTGCTCGAGCGCTGCGCCAAACGCCAGGACCGGCCTTTCTTCCTGGCCGTCGGCTTCTTCCGTCCGCATACACCCTACGTTTCGCCCGAAAAGTATTTCGAGCTCCACCCCGAGAAAGAAATGCCGGTCGTTGAAGGGATCGAAGAAGATCAGAAGGACATTCCCGACGCGGCGCTGCTGAGCTACAAGAAAGAACAAGACAAGCTCACGCCCGAGCTGCGTCGCCAAGCGCGGCAAGCGAACTTGGCGAGCATCAGCTTCATGGATGCTCAGGTGGGCCGCGTGATCGATGCTCTCGATCGCTTGCAACTGTCCGACAACACGATCGTCGTCTTCACCAGCGACCACGGCTATCACATGGGCGAACATGGGCTGTGGCAGAAGATGAGCCTCTTTGAAGAGAGCTCGCGCGTGCCGCTGCTGATCGTGGCTCCGGGCGTCTCGACCAAAGGGGCCGCGGCACAGTCGCCTGTCTCGCACGTCGACCTCTACAAGACGCTGGCCGAGCTGTGCAACATCGACGCTCCCGATAACCTGCAAGGTCAAAGCCTGGTGCCGATGCTGAAGGACCCGAGCGTCGCTGGCCGCGGCTGGGCGCTGACGCAAGTCGTGCGCGGAGGTGGGCCGGCGCGAGCCACCGTCTCGACCGATCGCGGTTCCAGTGGCAAACGCTTCATGGGCTACAGCTTGCGGACGCCGCGTTGGCGCTACACCGAATGGGACGACGGCGAGCGCGGCCGCGAACTGTATGACCACGAAAAAGACCCGCGCGAACTGACCAACTTGGCCAAAGATCCCGCTCACGCCGACACGGTTGAAAAACTCTCCAAGCAATTGCGGGCGGAAGTCGCCAAGACGTATCCGCCTTCGGGTAAGGTGCCTGAGATTCGGCCCGGGGTTTGGGCGCCGAATTTGACGGATCCGTGAGAAAAGGTTTACCGCGGAGCGTGTGGCACTGGCTATGCCAGTGTCCTCTTTTTCGAAGTTTTCAGCCTGACCCTCGTCTGAATCTTCTAATGCCCAGCGGCTTTCCTCACACACGAATGATCAGCCGCTGGGCGGTAGCCCGCGGTTTTCGAAAGGAAACCGACACGCGGCTAAGCTGGGGGCATTGGAATGATTAATTGCAGTTTGCGCTTAAAACTTCGAAGAAGAAGACACTGGCATAGCCAGTGCCACACGGGAGCGCGGAGGAGATATTAGATGATGCAACGCATGAACGTTTTGATAGCCGTGGCTCTGAGTGTGCTTGTGCAGTTGAATACAGCTGCGCAGGGGGCTGAGCGGCCTAATGTTCTTTGGATCACCAGCGAGGACAACAGTCCTTATCTGGGATGCTATGGCGATGAGCAAGCGCAGACGCCGCGGCTCGATCGGCTGGCCGCTGCGGGTGTGCGGTATCGCCATGCGTTTGCCAACGCGCCGGTTTGTTCGACCGCGCGGACGACGCTGATCTCCGGCATGTATGCTTCGTCGCTCGGCGCACAAAATCACCGCAGCAGCGTCGCGATTCCCGCTTCGTTCCAGCTGTATCCCGAGCCTCTCCGCGCGGCCGGCTACTACTGCACGAACAACTCCAAGACCGACTACAACATTGCCGGCCGGCAAAAGATTTGGAATGAAAGCAGCAAGAAGGCACACTATAAAAACCGCGCCGCCGGGCAACCGTTCTTCGCTGTCTTCAATCTGACCGGCAGCCACGAAAGTCAGGTTGCGCCAAAGCCCGGCAAAACCGACTTCCGCATTCCCCCTGAGCAAATCAAGCTGCCGCCGTATCATCCCGATACGCCCGAGATGCGCCGCGACTGGGCCAATTACTACGACCAGATTACGCTCGTCGATTCGCAGGTCGGCAAGCTACTCGATGAACTCGAGAGCGAAGGGCTGGCAGATGAGACGATCGTGTTCTACTACAGCGATCACGGCGGAGCGCTCGGCCGCGGCAAGCGGAACATTCACGATACGGGCACGCGCGTGCCGCTGATCGTGCGCTTTCCCGACAAGTGGAAACATCTCGCTCCGGCGGGCCGCGGCCAGTGGGTCGACGACGTGGTTAGCTTCGTCGATTTCCCCGCCACGCTATTGAGTTTATGCGGCGTACCGCTGCCGAAGAATTACGAAGGGCGAGCGTTCCTGGGCGCCGATAAAGCCGAGCCGCGCGAGCATGTGTTTCTGCTGCGCGGCCGCATGGACGAGCGCTACGATATGGTCCGCAGCGTCCGCGACCGGGAGTTTCGCTATGTCCGCAACTACTCGCCGCATCGCCCTTGGGGACAACACTACTCGTATGCCTTTCAACAGATGCCCAGCATGCGCTCCTGGTATCGAGCGTTTGTGGAGGGCCGCTGCAACGAAGTTCAGGCGGCTTACTGGAAACCGAAACCGTCCGAAGAGTTTTATCAG
>JBQCEI010000438.1:0-4178 GCA_051960375.1 Aureliella sp.
GAAGATGCAAAATGGCTCGACCGTTAACAACTCGACAACAACAAGTTTACGACTTCATCCACGAAAAAATCTGCCATCGCGGCTACGGTCCGACCGTTCGCGAAATCGGTGAATTTCTCGCGATCAAATCTCCCAACGGGGTCATCTGCCACCTGCGAGCTCTCGAGCGCAAGGGCATGATCAAACGCGTGGCCAACAAGAGCCGCGCGATCGAACTGACTCACCGTCCACTGCGTGATGGCGGAGCCCTCTCGGTTTACGGCGAAGTCGACAACGGCGCTTGTAGCATGTTCGATGCTCCACAGACGCTCGACGTGCTGAACGCCATCGAACATCCCGAGCGCTATCTGCTGCAGTATCGCGGCGACAGTTTGCGCGAATGGGCGATCAACGACGGCGACATCCTGGTCGTGCAACACTGCAGCAGTGGTTTGCCCGGCTGCATCGAACTGGTTCGCACTCCCAGCGGAACGCTCGAGCTGCGGCCCACGCAATTGCTGACCGCCTTTGAAGAGAACAACGATGGCCCGAGCGCCGCGACGTTCAATCGCGGAGGCATTGCGGCGCGCATCGACGGTGCTGCACAAGGCTTCGCATCGGAGAGCTGTGAAGGTCCGGCTTGCGAAGGTGCGGCCTGCGCAACGCAGACCGAAGAAGTCGAACATGAAGTGGTCGGCATCGTGGTGGGCATCGTGCGCACGCTGGCCGTGCCGCAGTCGTTACAGTCGCAAAGGCTTCCACCATCGGCGCATCTTGACTTTACCCGCGCGGCAGTTGCGCTGAACGCGAATTCTTAGCCGCGTCGCAGGTCTAGTCGATCTTTTCAGCACCGGCGCCGGGGCGATTCATTGCCGCCAGCGCCAACACTTCGCCGCGCCGGTGCTACCGCTGTCTAAGACTAGACCTTACAATTCGCCTCTCTACTGGCGAACTCTAGAGAAGGCAGTTGCTCAACATGAATGTCAATGCAGCGCTGGCCGCCGCCTCCGAGGCTGTGGCTCAAGAACGACTGAGTAAGGCGGCTCTGGCAAATCTCAAGGCGTGGCTCACCGAAGAGCGGTATGCCGATTATCGCCCGCAAGTCTTGTCGGCAATCTCCGACGGTCAATGGCAACAACTCGACGATGCCTTCTGGACCGTCATTCCATTCGGCACCGGTGGACGCCGCGGCCGTATGTATCCGTTCGGGTCCAACGCCATCAACGATCGAACGATCGGCGAGAGCGCTCAAGGTCTGGCGACTTATGTGCTCGAGCAGCGATCGGCAGGCGGCACGCCGACGTGCGCGATCGCTTACGACACGCGTCATCGTTCGCGGCACTTTGCCGAGCTGTGCGCCTCAATCATGGTGGCCAACGGATTCAAAATTTATTTTCTGGACGACTATCGCGCCACACCGCAGCTCTCCTTCGCCGTGCGCTACAAGCACTGCGATTGCGGGATCATGGTCACCGCCAGCCACAATCCGCCCAGCGACAATGCGGTGAAAGTATATTGGTCCACCGGCGGTCAAGTGTTGCCGCCGCACGACAAGGCGATCATCGAGCGAGTGATGAACGTCGAAGAAATCAAACGCACCGACTTCGACGCCGCCGTGAAAAACGGACAAGTCGAGATCGTTACCCAAGAGGTCGATCAAGCTTACTTGGCAGCGGCGGGCAAGTATGCCTGGCCAGGCCCGCGCAACTTGAAGGTGATCTACTCGCCGCTGCATGGTGTCGGGAGCGCCGCTGTGTTGCCGCTGCTCAAGTCGGCTGGCTTCGATGATGTCACCGTATACGGTCGGCACGCAGAACCGAGCGGCGACTTTCCGAACGTGCCTGGAAACGTCAGCAATCCTGAGAACAGCAAAGTCTTCGACGAGATCATCGCCTCGGCCAAAGAGAGCGGCGGCGAGCTGATCCTGGCGACCGACCCCGATTGCGATCGCATGGGCTGCGCGGCGCCGCTGACGCTCGACTCGCGCGGCCAGTGGGCCACGCTGACCGGCAACCAGCTCGGCGCGCTGCTGACCGACTACGTTTGCCTTCAGCTGAAGTCGCAAGGCAAGCTGAGCGAGCGCTCGTACGTAGTCAAAACGCTGGTGACTACCGAACTGACGCGGTTGGTTGCGGAGAGCTACGGCGTGCGCTGCGAAGGCAACCTGCACGTGGGCTTCAAGTGGATCGCCGGCGTGATGGACGCATGCGGACCGGAGGACTTTGTCTTCGGCACCGAGGAATCGCACGGCTATCTGATCGGCAGCTACGTTCGCGACAAAGACGGCGCGGTCGCTTGTCTGCTGATGGCGATGATGGCCGCGTACTGGAAGGAGCAAGGCAAGTCGCTGCACCGGCGGCTGCAGGAGCTTTTCGCTCAGCACGGTTGCCACGAGGAGTCGCTGGTCAACGTGCAGATGGAAGGCAGCGAAGGGATGACGCGGATGAGCGAGCTGATGGCTGCCTTCCGCTCGCGTCCGCCGCAGCAGCTCGGCGGCATCGCCGTGGCGGCAGTCCGCGATTACAAAGCTCTGACGACCACGCCGCTGGGCGGGACTTCATCGCGACTCGATGCGCCGCCGGCCGACATGGTGATGCTCGACCTGGCCAAGGCGGGCAATTACTTCGCCGTGCGTCCATCGGGCACCGAACCGAAGGTGAAGTTCTACACGTTCGCCGCAGCGCCGCCGTGCGCCGTCGACGAAGTGCCCGCCATCCGCCAGCAGCTCCGCGACCGCCTGGCCGCTCTCGAAAAAGACATCCGCCAGTTCGCCGCCAGCGCGAAGTAGCAGAGCCTTGAGGACTGAAGGTCCGCAATCCCTCAGCCCAGCCCAGCGGGCTGGGACCGCTTGTTCGCCCCTGATGCATTTTGACGTTCACGTGCGGTATTCGGTTTAAGTCCCGACAGGGACGGCAGCCCTATGCCGGCGGCGCGAGCCGCCGGATTGATCAGCGCGGTGAAGTAAGTCCCGGAGGGACGACAGAGGTAGCACGAAAAACGCGTCGCAAGAATGGCTGTCGTCCCTTCGGGACTTGATGACAATCTCGACCCCTTTTCAACCGGCGGCTTGCGCCGCCGGCATAGGGCTGCCGTCCCTGCCGGGACTCAAAACCCAATATCGCACATGGTCGTCAAACCGTAGGACACGCCGGTTCTTTTCGGCCAACCGCGGGCTACCGCCCGGCGGCTGATCATTCCGCGCTAAAAAACGACATTGCCTCCAGCAACAGCTGTATAATGGCTCCTCAGTGAACAGCCGGCGGAACCGCTCGGTCCGCCTGCGTTAGTAGCACTGACCGTCTGGCGCGGAATAGGAGCAAGTCGTTATGGATTTGCGATTGAGGCAGCGGCTGGAGAACGTGGCGGCCCGCGTTCGCACGCTTCGCTTGGCGCGGTGGTTGGCGGCGATGTGGCTCGCCTTGGCAGCCGCGGGCGGCCTGGCCCGCTTTCTCCTGCCGCAGCAGACCTGGCTGCGCGGCCCCGAGCTGGCTTTGGGCCTGGTCGCTCTGGCTGGTGTGCTGGCTCTCGCGCTCTGGCTCAGGCTGCGTTGGCAGCGGGCCGATCTGATGCAAACCGCGCGGCAGATCGAAGCCCTCTATCCCGCGCTCAACGAACGCCTGCTGGCCGCCGTCCATCAGCAGCCGCAATATCCCGACGGCACCTTCGGTTATCTCCAACTTCAACTTATCGAAGCCAGCGTTGCCCACGATCGCGAACACGGCTGGGCCCGCGCCGTGCCCGGTCGCCGCTTAGCCTGGGCCTGGGCGCTGAATCTGCCCGCGCTGCTGGTGTTCTTGGCGGTCCTCGCTTCTCTGGCGACCATTCGCAAAGACCAGCAGGACCGCGCGGTCGCTGCGAGCGGATCCCGCGACCGATCGGTCGAACCCGTCGTCGTTCCCGGCGATGTTGAAATCGAGCGCGGCAGCAGCGTGATCGTGACCGCTCAGTTCTCCGGCCGCCTTCCCGCGCAAGTGGTGCTGCACCGCCAAGACGATGCAGCAGCCAGCGCTCCCTTGACTATTGATTCTCAAGCAGCTCAAAGCAGCGCGCCCGGCGACGACAACCAAGCGCTGCTGCCAATGCGTCGCTCACTCGACGATCCTCTCTTCGCCGCGTATCTGACCGAAGTGCATCAGCCGCTCAGCTACACGGTCGAGTACGACGGCCAGCGCACGCGGAGCTATCGCGTAAAGGTCTTC
>JBQCEI010000439.1:0-3585 GCA_051960375.1 Aureliella sp.
AGCTGCGAACTGGTCAGCGAAGGAGCTTGTCCCCAGAGCAGCGCCAGAGCGCCCGAGACGTGGGGCGTGGCCATCGAAGTGCCGCTGTAGACGGCGTAGGAATTGTTCGGAACGGTGCTGAGGATCGATTGGCCGGGGGCAGCGATCTCGACGTTCGTGCCGTAATTGGAGAAGCTAGCCAGCGTATCGGAGGAGGTGCTGGCCGCGACCGAGATGACGTTGTTGTAGTTGGCCGGATAGCTCGCAACGGTCGCGTTGTTCGAAGCATCGTTGCCGGCTGCGGCGACGAAGATGCCGCCGGCGTTGTAGAAACGCTGGATGGCCGAGTCGAGGACCGAGCTGAAGCTGCCGCCACCCCAGCTGGCGTTGATGATCTTGGCGCCGTTGGTACGGGCGTAGTCGATCGCCGAGACCGCGTTGCTGAGCAGACCCGAGCCGGAGGAATCGAGGAACTTGAGAGCCATCAGCTTGACGTTCCAGGCCACGCCGGCAACGCCGATGCCGTTGTTGCCCACCGCTCCGATGGTTCCCGAGACGTGCGTGCCGTGGCCGTTGTCGTCCATCGGATTGTTGTTGCCCGCGACGAAGTTCCAACCGCGAATATCGTCGACGTAGCCGTTGCCGTCGTCATCGATGCCGTTGCCAGCCACTTCGCGCGTGTTGGTCCAGATGTTCGCCTGCAGGTCGGGATGCGTGTAATCGATCCCGGTGTCGATCACCGCTACGACGACCGAGCTTGAGGTGCCGTAATCCCAGGCCTGCGAAGCATCGATGTCGGCGTCCGCCAGGCCCGTCGAGCCATTGTTCTCCATGCCCCAAAGGCTACCGAAGCTCGGGTCGTTCGGGACCGACTGCAGCGAGAGCTTGAAGTCGGGCGTAGCTACGATGACGTTGCTGAGCGCCTGAAACGCCTGCATCGAAGCCACCAGATTCGAGCCCGCCCCGACCGTTGCCTGGTACCAGCCGTCGGACGAGACCTGTTTGGTGATCGTCGCTCCACCGGCGCTTGCACCCAAGTGCGAGCTGCCCGAGCTGGCATCGCGAAACTCGACGAGAAAGTGGCTCGGATCGTAGCTCGACGAGTCAAGGTTCAGCGTATCAAAAGCGGTCAGGTCGGCCGCCATCAGATGCCGCGCTTCGAGCGATTCAAAGCGGTAGAGTCGCTTGGTATTTCGGCGGCGCTTCTTGGGGGCGGCAGATGACCGCGGAAAAACGGCGAGCAGACCAGCAGACTGGGTCCGTTTATGCATTAGGGTAGTTTCTTCTTTGCTATGGAGATCAGATGGGTCACCGTGCGCGCACGCCAAACTAGCGGCGGCGTGACCGTAGACGTTTACACCGGGACGCTAGGGCTTACGCAACTCGGCTGCAGATCATGTAAGAGAGAACGTTGCTGACTTAGTGAAGCACTGCCAACGAAACACGCTGCGGATCAACGAAGAAAATGCGAAGAGAGGGCGCGGAATCAGCCTGCGTTTTCAGTGCCCTGTTTTTTACAGTGCGAACGGGCGTCTTTCCGAACCGTCGAAGGCGTCGCGCGACATGGAGGGTTGGCCGCTGCTACCTGCTCGGGAGCTTGTGCGCCGAATGGCTCTCAGGGATGGCGATTCGGGCTGTTCAGGTTTGCTATCAGGCTGCCATTGAAACCTTGCGATTTACGAGACCTTGCGTTTTACACGGGCTGTTCAGCACAAGGGGCCGGCATCGAGCGATGCCTGGGTTGGCGCTTGGGCTGATTGTAGCGGTTCTGGCTCTGTCGAGAATATGCCGCCGCCGATTTGCCGCACGAAACTGCTGCGGGAACCAATTCGGCTAGTTAGCATCAAAAGGTAAAGGCTCGGCCCACAGAAACTGGCGGCAGTCAGCTCGAAGAGTTCGCTCCTCGGAGAGTTGCCTCCTCAAAGAGTTCCCTACGGAGCCGAACCGGTTTTTACGCCTTTTTGACGCCAGGCAGTGGCATTTTTAGCACGCTGCCAATATTAAGCAAGAACTTCGCTTCCAAAATCGGCTGGACAATTCGCACGGGACTGAAACTGCTGATGAGATTTGCGGCGCTTACTCGACGCCGCCTGCTGGCGAACCGCCGCAGGCGTGGAGGACGCAAGCCAGGACTGGAAATACTGGAGCCTCGCCGGGTTCGAGCCTCGCTGCCCTACGGCGCCCTGCCCAACGACACGGGCGAGTTCATGCTCGGACGCATCGCCGTCACGCCGGTGCTGCTGGAGAGCAACGGTCAGATCGATCCCAGCACCGAGAACTGGAACAAGGCCCACATCGACGAGGTCCTGAGCAACCTCGACCAGGGACTGGAGTGGTGGCAGAAGCTGCTGGCCAAGCAAACCACCGTGCATTCGCTCGACTGGGTCGTCGACCGCACTTACGCCGACCAGCCGGTGCCGACGGCCTACGAGCCGATCAACCGCGTCTCCAACGACTACGCTCTGTGGACGCAGGAGTTCTTGACGCGGATAGGCTTCAACAAGTCGTCCAGCCTCGAACAGAACATGCGGGCCTTCAATGATGCCCAGCGTCAAAAGCAACATGCCGACTGGGCGTTCACCATCTTCGTCGTCGACTCACAGCAGGAAGGGGACGGAACGTTCGCTCAAGGAGGCTCGTTCAGCCGCGCCTTCGCCTTTGCCGGCGGCCTGTTCTTTGTGACCCCGTCGACCCGACCTGCGTCGACCTTCGCCCATGAAACCGGCCACATGTTCTGGGCTCGCGACGAGTACGCCGGCGGAGGCAGCTACTTCCTTCAGCGCGGCTACTACGCCACGGAAAATTCCAACGCGATCGACAACAACCCCGATCCAAATTTTCAGCAAGCCCCGAGCATCATGTCCGCCGGCGCCGCGCTCGATACCGCCTGGCAAGACGTCGTCAGCCCGGCCAACACGCTGGCTATGCTCGGCTGGCAAGACTCCGACGGCGACGGCATCTTCGATGTGCTCGACGTGCCGCTGCTGCTCGATGGCGTCGGCCGCATCGATGTGACGACCGGCAATTATCACTT
Organism: Aureliella sp.; assembly: GCA_051960375.1. GTDB lineage: Bacteria > Planctomycetota > Planctomycetia > Pirellulales > Pirellulaceae > Aureliella. The sequence goes on from JBQCEI010000439.1 coordinate 3,014, forward strand.
CGTCGGCAAAGCCAAAGCTCAGACGCTGCCCAATCGCAATCCCGCCGGCCAGGGCAACGACATTACGCTGAACAAAGTCAGCCGCATCGAGGCTCGCATCGGCGCCGGAGCTTGGCAGACCATTCTGCAGCCGGATGCCTACGAAGCGCCCCTCGATCTGTCGATCCCGCTGGCCGGACAAACCGGCGGAACGATCCAACTCCGAGCGGTCGACGCGGCGACGGGCATCACGAGCAACATTTTCGAAGGCCAGATCGGCGCTCAGCCCGACGCAACGCCGCTGACTGGTATCAACGGCTTCGTCTGGAACGACGCCAACGCCAACGGCCTGTTCGACGCAATCGAATCGGGACTCGGCGCCCAGCAAGTACGCCTGGTCGACCAGGACGGCAAGCCGCTCAACCTGCAGCGAGCAATCGAGCCCGATACGCAGGTCCCTGGAACGATTCCCGGCACGGCATATCCCGGCGCGCTGCTGTCGGCCGTCGGCCCCGACAGCAATGGCAATCTGGGCGTGTTCAACGATCCGGCTGCCACTACCGGCTCCAAAGTCTTTCGCCCGTACAGCGTCA
>JBQCEI010000440.1:0-4664 GCA_051960375.1 Aureliella sp.
TTCTCCAGCGCTGGATCGAACAGGGATGCCAGTGGAACGCAGTCACGGGGGCTCCGGCGCCCAGCCCGCAGGAACCGCCGCGCCCCGACGAGACGGTCGCCTCGCTCGAGGTCTATCCAGTCCAGGCGCTGCTTGCCCACGGCTCCAATGCACAGCAACTGGTCGTCATCGCTCGCTATGCCGATGGCACCAGCCGCGACGTCACTCGTTGGGCGCGTTACGAACCAAGCGTCGTCACCGGTGTTGAGATCAGCCCGGACGGGTTAGTAGAAGCGAGCCGACCGACCGACGTATCGATTTCGATCTCGTATCTCACCGGCCGCGCTGCCAGTCGTTTGACCTTCTTGGCGCACGATCACTCCCAGTGGTTGGAGCCCGCGCCGCAGACGCAGCTCGATCGGCTGGTCGATGGGCAACTCCGCAAATTGCAAGTGCAGCCATCGCCCGCGGCCGACGACTACGTGTTCGTGCGGCGAGCTTACTTGACGATCGTCGGCCGACTGCCGACGGCTAGCGAGGTCCGCCAGTTCGCCAGCTCGGACGCGACCGACAAAGATGCTCAGCTCGTCGACGCGCTGCTGAACGATCCCGGCTATGCGCTGTTGTGGGCGATGCACTGGAGCGACTTGCTGCGCAACGAACAGAAAGTGATGAGCCAGCGCGGTGCCGAGGGGTGGCATGCATGGATGGCGGAGCAGATCGCGGCCGATCGCCCTTTGAGCGAAATGGTTGCCGAGATGTTGACGACGCTCGGCAGCACCTATGAACATCCGGCGGCCAGTTTCCATCGCACCCATCGCGAACCGGAAACCGCCGCCGAATCGGTCGGCCAGGTTTTCCTCGGCGTGCGTCTGCAGTGCGCTCGCTGCCACAATCATCCGTTCGATAACTGGCGACAGGACGATTACTACGGATTGGCCGCTTACTTCACGACGCTCGAACGCACGCAGGTCGACAACGATCCTCGCGACAAATTCGACAAGCACATCATCTCCGGCGATGAGGTCGTATCGCTCACCGACAAAGAGCCGAAGATTTGGCATCCGGGACGGGCTACCGAGGTTGGCCCCAAGCCGCTGACGGAGCCGATGTCGGCGGCAATCGAGGATGCGAAGTCTGAGAAGGCGTCCCAAGACGATTCGCCGCTTGAGCGACTGGCCGAGTGGCTCACGGTCGACAATCGGATGTTTGCCCGTAACATGGCCAATCGCATCTGGTACCACTACATGGGTGTCGGCATCGTCGATCCGCCGGATGATTTCCGCGATTCCAATCCACCGTCCAACCCCGAGCTGCTCGAGTACCTGACCGACGAACTGGTGCGGAGCAACTACTCGGTGCGGCACGTGGCTCGCTTGATCCTGACCAGCCGCACGTTCCGGCGCCAGTCGGCCGCGGAACCGAGCGCCACCGAGCCGCTCGGCGGAGCCCGCGTCTTCAGCGGCTATCCGCTGCGGCGCATGTCGGCGGAAGTTCTCTACGATGCCGTCAGCGACGCGACCGGCGTGGCCAGCGCACCGAGTAGCGACGATCGAAAGAGCCGCAAGGATGACAAGGATAGCCAAGGAGCTGATGCGACGACGCTCGGGCAGCGAGCGGTGGCCCGCGTCGAAGTGCCGACCAAGTCGGGCTTTCTGACTACCTTCGGCAAACCGGGCCGTTTGCTGACCTGCGAATGCGAACGCTCGAGCGAAGTGTCCTTGGGCCAATCGCTCGTGCTAGTCAACGGCATCGAGACGCGCAGCAAACTGGCGGATGCCCATAACCGTTTGGCGAAGCTGGCCGAGAGCGACGCAAATCTGGAAAAGTCGATCGAGGAACTTTACTTGGCCGCGCTCTCGCGTCCACCGCGACCCGAGGAGCTCGCCCGCTTCACCGAGTACATCACCGAAAGCTCTTCGCGGCGAGCGGCGCTCGAGGACGTGCTGTGGGCGTTGCTCAACAGCAAAGAGTTTCCCTTGATTCGATAGATCAGCATTCTTCATGTCTTTGTGTCTTCGTGGTTCAAAACCAATAACCACCAAGACACAAAGACACTAAGAAGAGAAAATATTTTTGAACGGTTCAATGCGGAGAGTCGACCATGGCCGGTTGTGAGTCTTATCGATCCTGGTACGGTAACCGCCGCTCGCTGCTGCGCATCGGTGGGCTGGGACTGGCCGGTTTGTCTTTGCCGCAGACGCTACGAGCCGAGACGCTCAGCCAGGGGCAACCGTCAGCGCCGCGACTGAAGGCGCGGGCCAAGAACGTGATCTTTCTGCATCAGCATGGCGGTCCGAGCCACATCGATACGTTCGACATGAAACCGTCGGCCCCGGACGGGATTCGCGGCGAATTTAATCCGATCTCTTCATCGCTCGCCGGCGTGCCGATCACCGAGCACTTGCCGCGCTGGGGCGAGACGTTGCACTTGTGGGGCCAGGTTCGCTCGGTCCACCATAAGATGAAGAACCACAACTCGGCCGGCTATTACTGCCTCACCGGCAAAGCGCCGCCGACCGACGACCAGCGTCTGCGCGATTCGCTCGAACTCTATCCCGCCTACGGTTCGGTCGTCAGCAAGATGCTCGGGCCCGTTCAGCCTGGCATGCCGCCGTTTGTGGCGTTTCCCCACGTGGCTCGCGACGGTTCGATCACTCCCGGTCAGCACGCGAGTTTTCTGGGCAAGCGGTTCGATCCGTTTTTCTTCAGCGCCGATCCGAACAGCTCGAGCTTTGCGCTACCCGAGCTGCAACTGCCCGATTCGGTCGACCTCGCGCGACTCGATCGGCGGCGAACGTTGCTGCAAGTCGTCGATGCGCAGTTGGGGCTGAAACATCAATCGTTGGTGGCGGGCGGCATGGACGAGTTTCAGCAGCAGGCGTTGGGAATCCTGTCGGCCCCAGGGCTGAAGCAGGCGCTCGACATTTCCCAGGAACCTGAGTGGCTGCGCGATGCGTATGGCCGCACGACCTATGGCCAGTCGTGTCTGCTGGCGCGGCGGTTGATCGAAGCGGGGACGCGGTTCGTCACGGTTTATTTCGCCAGTTCGATCGGCGGCAAAGGGAGCGAAGGCTGGGACACGCACCAGGACAACTTCAACGACTTGAAGAATCGCTTGTTGCCGATCACCGATCAAACGGTGCCGACACTAATCGCCGACTTGCGCAGCCGCGGCTTGCTCGATGAGACGCTCGTGGTGTGGATGGGCGAGTTCGGGCGCGGGCCGAAGATCGGCGATCGCGACGGCAAGGGACGCAACCACTGGCCCGAATGCTATACGGTGATGATGGCCGGCGGCGGAGTCACCGGCGGCGCGATCTACGGAGCCAGCGACGCACACGGCGCCTATCCCGCTTCCGACCCCGTGCGCCCCGAAGATATCTCTGCCACGCTCTACTGGGCCCTGGGCATCGATCCAGCCAGCGAAGTCGTCGACACCCAGTCGCGGCCGCTGCCGATCAGCCAAGGCAGTCCGGTCACGGCGCTGTTCAGCTAAGAATGTGCGCAACCTGCTCCAAGAAATACGTCTCGCTCAATGCCAACCACCGCGGACGAGTTCCATCCACCAGACGATCTTGTTCAATCGCTACTCGTATATGAAGTATTGCCGAGACTTGCATCGTTCGAAGCCGATGGTTGCCCTCCAATGTTTGCAAAGATCTGCATCGCAGTCCATGCGCATATGACGCATTTCGGAACGTACGGTTCGTCGGGCGAGATCAGTGCACAATCAAACGGCGAACTTCGCATCCGAATGCGAAAGACTGGCAACGAGAATCGAGTGGTTTGGCGGATCGAATCTCTTTTCCCCGGCATCATGACGTCTACGGGATTTGTGGGGTTTGATTCTCAAGGTGACGCGAAGCAGCATGATGGGCGATGGACTGTTCGCTCCAGCGGCTGGATTGGCAAATACAACGTTGACTACTGGCATGGCTGGACGTAAGGCCGCGAGTACCAATCGCATGCAACCAAGCCGGCAGTCGGGGCGATTGTGAAACCAACGCAGGTTGGCCCGGCCTGCTGATGCCAAGCGTTATGCCTCTGTACTTCGCCGCCGGCTCGGTCGATGTCGCTACCCGAGCCATCGAATTCCCAAACAGCTACTTACCACTTGAGGCAGACAACCATTACCAATCCCTACGATCCCCAGTCCGGCGGTCTGCCCCCTTCGCACGTAAATGTGCCGAACGCCGATTCACCCCAGCCTGAACAGCTGCGCAAGCCGAGCGTTTGCCTTTGGTATAACGCCTACTGTACTGCCATGCTCTTGCTGTACGTCGTGGTGGCATGCGTCGGTGTGCTTTTGGTGCTCAATGCAGATTCGGTAGCCAGTAACGCGGGACGATCTGCCGGGGTGGACGCTCAAAGGATCTGGCTTCAGGGGATGCTGATGACCGGTGTCTCGATCCCACTGATGTTCATCTTTGCTTTGGGATTGTTGGCGCCGCGAAGGCGATGGGGCTGGGGCTATGGTTTCGTGCCGATCGCCATTGGTCTGACGAGCCCATGCTGCATGCCCGCCAGCATTCCGCTGCTGATCTTCTGGCTGAAGCCCGAAGTCAAACATTGGTTCAACATGTCCTAGCAGAATCGGTGCAGCTTCTTCCCCGCGCTCTCTGCGTCCCCAACTCTGCGTCTCTGCGTTATAAAACAAAAAAACCGGCCGCCGATGGGTTCTT
>JBQCEI010000441.1:0-10281 GCA_051960375.1 Aureliella sp.
CGCAGGGAGCTCGCGATGAAGCACAAGCGAGCGACTGCGAATACCATTTCGGCAGCGGCATCTCGGGATGCGTCGGCGGTCGTGAAGTGGTCGTCGGCAATCGCGAACTTCTGGCGCGTCGCGGCTACGCGATCGCTGCATCGGTCGAGGAACAGTTGGCGGCGATCGCAGCTCGCGGTCAGAGTCCGCTGCTGGTCGGCATCGACGGCGCGGTCGCCGGTGTGGCTGCGATTGGCGACACGCTCCGCGCCGAAGCGCCGGGGATCGTCGAGCGATTTCAGCTACGCGGCTGGGACGTGCGCATCCTCAGCGGCGATCACGAGCCGATCGTCCAGCAGATCGGACGCTCGCTCGGGCTCGCCGATGAGAAGTGCCTCGGCGGTGTGTCGCCAGAAGAAAAGCTTGGCTGGATTCGCCGGTATCAAGCCAGCGGCAAACCGGTGATCATGGTCGGCGACGGAGTCAACGATGCAGCCGCGCTGGCGGCAGCCGACGTTGGCATCGCTGTTCGCGGCGGAGCCGAAGCGAGCTTGCAAGCGGCCGACGTCTATCTGGCCAGCGGATCGCTCGGCGGCATTGAAGAGATCATGGATACGTCGGCCAGGACGCTGCGAATCATTCGCCGCAACTCGCGGACGTCGCTGCTGTACAACATCAGCTCAGTGACGCTGGCCGCGATCGGTTGGTTGCATCCGCTGGCCGCCGCTTTGTTGATGCCCGCCAGCAGCCTCACGGTCGTTTCGATCACGCTGTGGGGATACACGGGGGGAAGCAAGAAGATCGATCGCACTCAGGGAGCACTGTCATGAGCGTGTTGTATGTTGCGTTGCCGGTCGCGTTGGCCCTGGGCAGCCTGGCCGTCGTGGCTTTCATCTGGGCGACTCGCGGCGGACAGTTTGATGATCTTGAGACGCCACGGTGGCGGATACTCGCCGACGATCAGCCCAATGCCAAGTCGCGCTGACAACCTCATGTGTGGCACTGGCTATGCCAGTGTCTTCCTTTCGAAGTCAGTAGCTGTAACGGGCCATAGCAAGCTTCCAATGCCTGAATGGCAATGCTCTATCTCGCGACTCCAGGGCTGACCTTTTCGAAACTGGAACGCATCGTCTCGGGGCCAAGCTTCAAACTTCGACTGAAGAAGCACTGGCATAGCCAGTGCCACACCAAGTCGCACCTTGGCACGACGACACAAAAAAACGCCGGGCGGTGCGGCCCGGCGTTTCGGTCGGTTGTTAGTTAGCGAAACCTGTGCTTAATCGATGGCGATCGAGTTGGCGACCGGCAGGCCGTTGAACGGGCAGGCCGAAGCCGAGGTGTAGGCGCCCATGCTCGGCACGAGCAGGAGTTCGCCGACTTGCAGGTCGGGCATCATCTGGTCGCGCGAGACGACGTCGCTCGAGTCGCAGGTCGGGCCGGCCAGCACGCACGGGAACAGTTCGCGCGAGTCGGCGTTTTCGGCCAGGATCGGGTAATCGATGTGATCGAAGACCTTGCCCGAGAAGGAACCGTACAGGCCGTCATCAATGATGTACCACGGCATATCCCAGCGAGTGTTCTTGCCGATCACGCGAGTGACCAGCGAGACGCTCTCGGCGCACATGCCGCGACCGGGCTCGGCGATCAAGCGAATCGGCAAGTCGCCGAAGACTTCTTCCAGTCCGCTGTGCAGCGACTGACAGAAGAACTCGATCGACGGAGCGTCGGTGCGATACGGCGCGGGGAAACCGCCGCCGATATCGAGCACTTCCAGTTCGGTGCCGTCGTCAGCCACGCGATCCCAGATCTCGCGAATGCGTTTCAGCGCGGTGCGGTAGTCCTCGGGGTTGAGGCACTGCGAACCAACGTGGAACGAGAAACCGCGGACGTTCATGCCTTGGCGACGAGCCGCTCGGACCAGGCCGACCGCTTCGGGCAGAGCTGCGCCGAACTTGGCCGACAGGTTGATCATGCTCGAGGAAGCCGAAACCGCCAGACGCAACAGCAGATTGACGTCAGGTGTCAACCGGGCCATCTTGTCCAGCTCCATCAAGTTGTCGTACACGAACCAGCGAACGCCGAACTCGTAGCAGTCGAGCAGATTGCTTTCGGTCTTGCATGGGTGCGTGTGCAGCATGCGATCCGGCGCAAACCCTGCGCGAACCGCAGCTTGTAGCTCACCGAACGAGCAGACGTCTACTGAACAGCCTTGCTCGCACAGCGTTGAGAGAATGTGGTGATCAGGATTGGCCTTCGCAGCGTAGAACATCTCAACGCCCGGTAGGTGCTCCCTCATCTTATTGTAGGTCTCGATGAGTTTCGGTCGGGATACCACGAGTAATGGCGTCCCAAAGCGCGCGCCCAGCTCTCGTGCGAGTTCGAACGACAACACAGGTTGAGCTTGCCGCGTCGCGGACGGCACCAGGGTTTCGGTAAGCATACAGGTGGGTTGCACCCCTTTCGTAGATAAACGACAACCAACGTGAAACCGTCAGCCGACGCTCTTGGTAATTCTTCGCCGCATTCATGCAGCAATACCGCTTGGCTTGGGGTGCGGGGGTGGGCTTTCGGAGCTCTCCAGCTCGAAAGGCGAACGCCGCCAAATCGGGGCAACGTTCACTCAAAAGCTTCTCTGGCCGCTTTGCGGGCTTTTGGCATGTTTGAGGGGAGGATACACCTAGTGTCGTCCAGCCCATTAACCATCTGCCGCGTGCTGCGATTTTGCCGCTGCCTTGCCTGGTGGGAGCAACCCGCCCGACCTGGCCGCATCGAAGCACGCTTTCTAACTTGGACTCCGGTTAAGTTTTACAGTTCCACCATAACTCGAGAATCATTTTTCGTCCGACAACAGCTACGGCAAGAGGAATTCCCGTCGCGTGAAGGGAAATGTTTACTGAAAAATCGGTTTGCCTTCCAGTCCTCGCAAGGCGGCGGCTCTCCAATTTTTCCGAATTACTCCTCAGGCTGCCTCGCTGCCAGTGCGCCGCATGCGCGGTCGGACAGGCACATTGGCTGAGTACTCGCCATTTTCAGGCGCCACAGCGGCCCCGGAACTCGGCGATAAGTGCACCTGCATCTGCGGGAACGGGATCTCGATACCGGCGCGATCCAGTTGCACTTTGATTTCTTGGATCAGTCGTTCGCGGGCTGCAAAAACATTCTGCTTTGGGGTCCAAAATCGAACCGTCCATTCGACACTACTTGCAGCCAGCTGCGTCAGCATAATTTGGTAGCCGCGGTTGTCCCCCTCGACGACCAAATCCGACACCGCGCCAACGGCCGCGGTCAGCGCGGCACGAGTCTGCTCAAGGCCCGCTCGGTACGAGACGCCGATGACCACGTCGACGCGCCGGTGAGCATGGTAAGTCATGTTTTCGATCGTGCCGCCGGCTATCGCGCTGTTGGGCATGATCAGGCGACGGTTGTCCGGAGTGTCCAGTGTAGTTGTGAACAAGTCGATTTCGTTCACCTTCCCCATCGCGCCGCCGGCGACGATCATGTCCCCAACCTTGAACGGCCGGAAGACCAACAGCAGCACGCCCGAAGCAAAGTTGCTGAGCGTGCCTTGAAAGGCTAGTCCAATCGCAAAGCCGGCGGCAGTGATCACCGCCATCGCGCCGGCGACCGGAACGCCGAAATTGGCCAGGATGCCCAGCGAAGAAGCAACGATCACCGTATAAAACGACAAGCGGCCGACGAACTTGCCGAGCGTCTCGTCGACGCGCCGACAGATGCCGCCTGCGATGTAACGCGAGACCAGCTTGGCCAGGAAGTAACTGAGCAGCAGCAGCCCGAGGGCGACCACTCCCTCGCCGATCTTTTCGACGATGCGAGGAGCCGCCGACGAAGAAAAATCTCCGTCAAACCATCTCCCTAGGCCGTTGCCCAAACCTCTGATCCATTCCATGCTGGACTCTTCTCCGCGTAGCAGCTGTGCTCCCGGCGAGCTGTGTTCCCGGCGCCCTGCGTTTCCCGCGGGACGACAAGAACCATAAATACCGTCTGGTTGCCACCGAAGAAAATATCAGTTCGCCGCTGAGCCGCACTGCCTTAAGAAAGTGAAAGGTTTGGGTGCCAGTCTTCCTTGGTGTCTTGGTGTCTTGGTGGTTCAAAAACGAATTCACCACCAAGACACGAAGACACTAGGGCGCGAGCGAGCCAAGAGGAATCCGAGATTTGAATATCGACGGCACACATGCACCGGCTGGCGACCTGGTCGGCGAGATCGAAGCGGCGGTGGCGAAAGCCTTAGTCGACTGCGGCTGCTCGGCTGCTTGGCGACGCTACACCGGCGAGCACCAGAGCAACTTGCTGGCGGCGCTCGAGGAAATCGGCGGCTGCGAGCATGTCGGGCTGGCTTCGAGCGGGACGGCTGCCCTCGAGATGCTCCTGGCGGCGTGTCGGCTCGAGCCCGGCGACGAAGTGCTGCTCTCGGGCTACGACTATCCCGGCACCTTTGCAGCGATCGAGCGCGCTGGCGGCAGGCCGGCCTTGGTCGACGTGGCCGAGGGAAGTTGGAATCTATCGCGGGAGAGCTTAGAAGCGACTGTCACGCCCGCTTGCCGCGTGCTGATCGCTTCGCATCTGCACGGTCAGTTGCAGCCGATCGCCGAGCTGGAGCGATGGTGCGCTGAGCGAAAGATTTGTCTCATCCAGGACGCTTGCCAGGCGCTCGGCGCATCGGTGGGCGGGCAGCCGCTGGGCCGCTTCGGAGACGCGACGATTTTCAGTTTTGGCGGCGGCAAAACGATTTCGGCCGGCCGCGGTGGAGCATGGGCGACGCGAGATCCGGCTCTGGCGCAGCGGACGCGACTGGCCGCGGGCGTGGGAAGCGGGACGCACGAGATGAGCGAACTGCAGGCGGCAGTCGTGCTGGCACAGCTTCCCTTTCTGCCGCGCATCACCGAGCGCTGCCGCGTTTATTTCGCTCAAGTGCGGGCAGCAGTGAAAGAGAAAGCCCCGGCGCTGGCCGCGCCGTGGGAAGAATGTCTCAGCGAGACGGCCTTCTACCAAGCGGGTTGGTTGCTGCCGTGTGCTGCTGGCCAGAGCGAGACTGCAAACGAGAACCGCGAAGGGAAGGACGGGGAGGAGCAGTCCCAGAAATATGCTTCGCGCCAGCCTGGCGCCGGGCATCCGTCGTCGACGCAACCGTCGACGACCGATCCGGCGCAGGCAGGCTCTCCACTGATCGGCCTCAGCCAATCCCAACACGCTGGCCGGCAGCGTACTGGGATTGGCAGTGGGTTCCAGGGCTACCACCGCCGGTCAAGGCGGCGTTGTCGCGCAGCTGCACCACTTCAGAATACCGCTCGCGTGGCTCAGAGGACGGTGACGGTACATCACCGAGCCGCCTTGCTCGACGCGCCGCCGGCTGAAGCCCTGGCGCAGTTGGTTCTCGAATCCTCTTCCGTCACTTCTTCTTCAGGCGCTCGGCCAGATCGGCCTTGAGCACTCGGCTTGCCTAAGCACTCGGGTTGCCTTAAGCCCGGGGCTTGCCGCAAGCACTGGAGTCCATGAGCACTTGCCTCGCCTTGTTCGCTACTTCGCAGGGAACCTGAGCCTGCTTCCAAAGCGAGCTCAAAAATCGTCGATGCTAGCGAGACCGGCGTGTAATGCTGTCTACCCAGACTGCCTAGCTCGGCTGCATTTCGCGAAAGCAACCTGCTTGGTGGGAGACCAGCTTGATTTGGGGGAGCACAGCTGTGCAGCAGCTCACAGTGCCACGTCCGAGGGACAGCACGCGAGCAACCCCCATGCTCGGCCTTACATTGCTTGCTTGTCTAGAGCCAGACTCTCAACTTCGATCGTGACGGTGGCAGCCCGACGCATCGGGACCACTTTCTTCACTTCCGCCTTGCCGGCTTCCTTTTCCTGGGCTTTCAGCTCGCCGCGAACAATTCGCACGTCCGACGGGGCTTCGATTCCAAGGGTCACGCGATTGCCTGCAACTCGGGACACAACGACCGTGATGTTGTCACCGATGACCAGCTTCTCACCTTCTTTGCGGCTCAGTACTAACATGGCTTCTTCTCCTCCGTGAACTTTCAGTTGTGAGAGACTACGAACCTTTTTCGCCGATACAGACACAGTCTTGGCAGAAAAGTTCAAGTGACCGGCAGTTGCAAGTGTCGTTCCGGGAGCGGCGGATGTGACCGAAATTTCGAAACAATCCGTCGACCCCAGCCGCAGTGCACCGTTTCGGCAACCCTCATCTCTTCTGCCGCTTCGGCCAGCAAGCATCTCACTGTGAGAATACGCGTCTCAAAACCACCCAGTTCGATTGGCTCGCTTGCCCAAGCTTTTCCAGCACGCTTCCGCCTCTCCGACGGCCCAAACCGACGGGCACTTCAGCCGAGGGCCATCAGGCACTGGCCGGCGTGCGGGCCGAGCTGCGTTGCTCGAGTGCTCAATATTTACGTCTCTTCTAGGACTAGTTTGGTCACGCAGCGCAACGTTTTTTTCAAAAGCCCGCTTTCGCTTGGTTTTTCAAGTCTTTTCGCGCTGCGAACCCGTGGCGGCGCGCCGTATCCGCGCGCGGTGCGGTCCACTTCGTTACAAACGCGGCCGGCCGCCGCAGCGGTCGCACCACGCACCGCCGTTGCCTTCACCCAACAGTGTAGAAAGCCGTCAAGGGCGGCGGCACGAAATCACTGAAAGAGTTCCTTCAGCAGCGCTCTAAGCACGCTCGATCGGGAAAGCGATCACCTCGTCGATCGAATCGATCCCGAGGGCGACCATCACTAGTCGATCCACTCCCAATGCACATCCGCACGCGTCGGGCAAGCCCTCTTGCATGGCCATTTGCAAGCGATTGGTCAGCGGCAAGTCGAGCTTGCCGTCTGCTCGCCGTTCATACAACACGCGCTCTGAGCGAACGGTAAGTTCTTCTGGGTCAAGGAGTTCGTGATATCCGTTGGCAAGCTCCACGCCATCGACGAACAGCTCATAGCGCTCCGCGGTCCGCGGATCCGATGGGCTGATCGCCGCGAGAGCGGCCTGCGTGTGCGGATAATGTGTCACCACCTGGGGACACTCCCTGCCCAGCTGCGGTTGCACGCATTCGGCAAAGAGCAAGTTCAGCCAGTCGTCGCGCGATTGCTCCTGCCAATTGCCTCCCAGCGGCAGACCGGCCAGGGACACAGCACCCTTTAAATCCTCAATGCTGCAATTGAGCGGATCAATACCGAGCGTGCGCAGAAACGCTTCCTGGTAAGTGATCGCCTCGGCGTCGGGCCGCTGGGCGATGCGCCCCGAAAAGACCGTGCGCGCTAGCTCTCCCAAGAACGCCACCGCCTGATCCAATGTTTCGCCGACGCGATACCACTCGAGCATCGTGAACTCGGGATTATGAAACTGGCCGCGCTCTCCGGCGCGATACGCCGGCCCGAGCTGATAAATCGCCTGCATGCCCGATGCAAGCAACCGCTTCATGCAGAACTCGGGCGATGTCTGAAGGTAGTACTGCTCAGCCGTCGCGCTCGCACAGCCAAGTGCTCTGCCCGGAAGTACCACCGGATCGATGTAGCGATCGACCACGGTGTCGGCGCTGATCGTGGGGGTGTGCACCTCGGCATAGCCGCGCGCATGAAAGAACTCGCGGATCTGCCAGACGATTTCCGCGCGGCGCTGCAGGTTCGCAGCAGTCGCTACGGGGCGCCAGTCGTTTGCCATTATCAGAATGTCTCTTGTCGCGTGATGTCGCAGGAAAGTACAAGGGGCTTCGGTGCCCAAATGATGCGCCACCATTCGTGTTTCTTCAATCGCTAGCAATTTCGCTTTGTTTTCAGCAGCCGGTTTTTACCGCGGAGAACGCGGAGAGCGCGGAGCAAGACCGCCGCGTCTCGTCCGCTCCTCCGCGTTCTCCGCGGTAAAAAAGTGCAGCATCGTACCGAGAGAGTGAACAAGGAGCGTTCGCTTTGACCAAGTGGCTTGTGACCGCCGGTTTGCTGTGCGCGTGGCTGCTCAGTGCCGCTGCGCGGGCTGACGAAGCGAGCGCCGAGCCAGCCCGCCAGCTCTACATGCGCGCCGCTGCTGCGCTGCAGGCCAAAGATGTGCCAGCGGCTGCTGCCGAACTGGCCAAGCTCATCGAGCAGTACCCCGGGGACGAGCTGGCTCCACGAGCGGCCTTGGGACTCGCCGAGTGCCATCTGGCTCAGGGTGATAGCGCCGCGGCGATCGGGGTGCTCGAGGCCTGGATGCCCGCGCTCGCCAGCTCTGCCCGCACGCAGGCGCTCGATCCGACTGCGAAGCTCCGCGCTCAGCTGGTTCGCGTCCACGCTTACTTCCTCGCCGATAAGCACGATGAGGTAATGAAGATCGCCCGCGAGCAAGCCGATATCTATAGAGGGCTCAGCGCGATCTCGCCGGCTGAGAAAACGATTCTGGCTCAAATCGAAGCCATCGCTCAACAAGCGGCCAAGCAATCGAAGCAGTCGCAAACCCAGCCGCTGCGCAGCGCCGGCGAGCTCGTCCGCGCAGGTCGATACGCCGAAGCGCAGCTCTTGCTCGACCAGTGCCGGCCCGAGCAGCTCGATGCAGCCTGGTTGTGGCGTTATCGCTTGCTGCATGCGCAGTGCCTCATCAGCACCGACGAACCGGCCGCGGCGCTGGAAGAGCTCGACCAGATCAAGCTCGACTCGCTCACCGACTCGGAGTGCACCGCGGTGCGGATGGCCTGCTTGGACGCCGCGATGGCGCTGCAGGAACACAGGCGAGCCCAGAACGAGATCAACGCGTTAACGATTCTGGTCCGCCGCGATGCGACGTTGGGTCCGACGGTCGCGCTGCGAGCGGTGGAAGTCGCGACTTTGCGCAAAGACCGCCAGACCGCTCGCCGGCTCGCTTTGGCCGCCAAGGAAACGTATCCGGACTTCTCCGCCGCACACGAGTTCGATTTGCTGCTGGCTCGCAATGCCATGGCGAGCGTCGAGTTCGAGGAAGCTCGCCGCATTCTTTCCGCTCTCATCGCCTCTCCGCCCGAGCACGATCCTTCGGCAGTGCCGCGTGCGCAGTGGCTGCTCGGCGAATCGTATTTTCTTTCGCAAGATTACCGGCGAGCCATCGCCGCTTATTCGGCGGTGATCGACAGCAGTTCGGTGCCCGCCTGGACCGAAGCGGCTCTCATGCAGCGCGGCAAGTGTTACGAGCTACTGGGTGAGCTGGCCTGGGCGGGAGCCGATTACCGCCGCATCGCCCAAGAGTTTGCCCAGTCGAGCTTCGCCGGGCTCGCCAGAGATCGGCTGAGCGGGATTGATCAGTACATGCGCAGCGCCAACGCGGCTCCGGCGACCCAATTGAAATAGCCAGCGCGGCTCGCCGGCTCATCTGCCCTCCGCCGCTGCGACCGATTCACCTTTTATTACTTATCACCGGATGCAACTCACTATGCTTCGCCAGCCACCCGAACGCGGACGTCGGCCGATCGCCGCGGTTCCCGCACTCATGCGCCTCGTCGCCTGCGCAGGCTTGTTGTGTTGGCTGTGGATCGGTCAGAACCAGTTGCTCGCTCAGTACCAGCAAGTGCCCGGCATGCCGCAAACGATGCCCGGCCAAGGGGCTGGCATGCAGGCCAACGGTATGGCGGCCGCCGGAATGGCCGCAAGCAACTCAGCCGGTGGACCAGGCGGCAGTGCACCAGCGGGCGCAGCGAGCGAAGCGGCCGGCGATGCAGCCACCGCGACGATCCCGATGACCAGTCTCTTCGGGGCGATTCGCGAAGGTGGCATCATGATGCTGCCAATCATCGTGTGCTCGTTCGCCTTGATGGTGTTCATATTCGAACGTTTTCTTTATCTGCGGCGCAATCGCGTGATTCCGCGTCCATTCATTCGCGGCGTGATCGAGCAGCTCGAGCAGCAGCAACTCGATCGCGACGAAGCGATCGCCCTGTGCGAAGAGAACGGCAGCCCGACGGCTGAGCTTTTCTTGGCCGCGCTCAAACGCTACGGTCGTCCATCGGTCGAAGTCGAGCAAGCGGTGCTCGATGCGGGTGAGCGCGTGACCAATTCGCTGCGGAGCTATTTGCGGCTCTTCAGCACGATCAGCAACGTAACGCCGCTGTTAGGATTGCTCGGCACGGTGCTCGGGATGATCGAAGCCTTCAATGCGATCGCTCGCACCGGAGCGATGGGAAAGCCCGAATTGTTGGCTGGAGGCATCGGCCAAGCTCTGCTCACGACCGCCGCCGGCCTTTTTGTCGCAATTCCGGCTTACACCGCCTACGCCTTTTTCCTAGCTCGTGCCGATAAATTGATTATCGAGATGGATACTCACGTTCAACGCGTTATCGAACTAGTCAGTGCC
>JBQCEI010000442.1:0-3108 GCA_051960375.1 Aureliella sp.
GCTACGCGTTTAAGATGCGCGACGAGACCTAGATGTAGCCAACCGAACCGTCCTGAATTTTTCTCACTCCAGGCCGGGCATGAGGGGCTTGCTTCGAGATGTATTGTGCCGGCTGATTCCATCAACAATCACTTGAAGCTCCATCGATGAATCAAGGCGAGCACTCACAACCAGCCGCCGATCGCCAGCGACATGTTGCAGAGCGCCCCTGGCCGGCCGAACTCGAATTGGCCGCTCGCTCGGGCGAGCCACTCGATTGCTCCTCTTCTGATTCAGCGAAGGCCATCCCACACGCCGAGAGCCTGACGCTTTCGAGCGTGTGGAGCATGCCGGATCTCGACGCAGCCGATGCCGCCATGCAGGATCCGTCCAGCGGCTTCGTCTATCGCCGCGATGCTCATCCCAACGCTCGCTCTCTGGCTGCAAAGCTCGCCAGGCTCCACGCCGCCGAGCACTGCGTTTTGACCGCTCAAGGGATGAGTGCTCTGGCTGCGGTCGCTTGGGCAATGCTCAATACGGGTAACGAAATGTGGATTGCCCGCGATATGTATTGCAAGACGCGATCGCTGTTTACGCAAAGAATCGGACCGTTGCACGTCATGTCGCGCACCTTCAATCCGACCTCGCCCGAGCATCTTCAGCGGCTGGCCGCCGCGCGAGCCGACCTGGTCGTGATCGAAACGATCAGCAATCCGCGCGTCCAAGTCAGCGACATCGCCGAGCTGGCTCGCATCACTCACCGGATCGGCGCGAAGCTGCTGGTCGATAACACGTTCGCTTCGCCGCTGCTCGTCCAGCCGCTGGCGCTGGGCGCTGACCTGTGCATGGAGAGCCTCACCAAAATCGTCTCCGGCCATAGCGATGCGATGGCCGGCATGGTTTGCGGCAACGACGCCCAACTGATGAACCGCATCGCTTGGGCGGCGAGCCAGTACGGCCTAGCCAGCAGTCCGCTCGACTGCTACCTCACCTCGCGCGGTCTGGCGAGTTTGCCGCTGAGGCTTGACGCGGCGTGCCGCAACGCCTCGGCGCTGGCCGATCGGCTGAGCGCCCATCCGGCCGTGCTCAGTGTCGATTATCCCGGCCTCGAATCGCACGGGCAGCACCGCGTGGCCTGCGAGCGATTGAAGGCCTTCGGCTGGATGCTGTGCATCGAACTGGAAGGCGGCCGCGATGCGGTGGCGCGGGCCATCGAGCGGCTGGCGCCCGACATCCCGTTCTGTCCGTCGCTGGGCGATATTCAAACGACGGTTTCTCATCCGGCGTCGACCAGTCACCGCGGTCTCTCGCCCGAGCAACTCTCCGAGCTCGGCATCAGCCAAGGCTCGCTCCGCATCTCCTGCGGCGCCGAACCCACGTCGTGGCTCTGCGACCGCTTCGCCTCCGCGCTCTCCGCGTCTCCGCGGTAAATCCTCTCCTTGCTAGCATGACGCGAAGCTCGGCAATTGGCATCCCGCTGCACTGGCCGATGGGTGTAAGATGCCTTCCGGAAATAACCCTTGCACCGGAAGGCAACAACCATGGATGGCCGCACTTTCCGTCTCGCCAGCTCGCGGACGCTTGCCGTCGATATCGCCGTCATTGCGCAGAAGGTCCCGACCTTTCCGGTCGAACGCTGGTTTGATCTTGAATCTCTGGCCGCCGCGCGATCGGCCGCTTCGCCTCGGATCTCATGGGTCACGCTGTTTGTGAAGGCGTACGGGCTGGCCAGCCGCCGCGTGCCGCAACTCCGCACGCATTACCTCAAGTACCCGCTGCCGCGCTTCTACCAGAATCCGAGCAGCGTGATCACGGTCTCGATCAACCGCGCTTACGAGGGCGTCGATCGGTTGTTCTGGGGTCGCTTTCATCAGCCGGAAAACGCGACGCTGGCCGACTTGCAGCGCCAGCTCGACGATTACTGCCACGGCGATGTGCAGCAAGTATTCAAGCGGCAATTGCTCGCCTCGCGCATGCCGACATGGCTGCGGCGAGCCGGCTGGTGGTGGCGGCTGAATTTCCAGCCTCACAAGCGAGCGCGCCGCCTGGGCACCGCCAGCATGTCGGTCCTGGCAGGGCAGGGGGCTTACAACCGCCTGCATCCTTGCATCCTCACCTCGAGCTTGTCCTATGGCCCGATTCAGAGCGATGGCCGGATGTGGGTGACGCTGCAGTGCGACCACCGCACGCTCGACGGCCTGGTTGCCGCCGAAGCGCTCAACGCCCTCGAGAACGCGCTCAACGGCGAAGTGCTGGCCGAGTTAGAGCTGCTCCGCGGCGACCGACGCAGCGTGGCTTAGGCTTTGACGTAACCCGACGCGTAAGTTTTGAAGTTGCGCGTTTGCCAGTGTGGCACTGGCTATGCCAGTGTCTTTTTGCTTCGAAGTTGAAGGGTCAGAAGGCCCGGTAAAGCGTTCCAGTGCAAATCCAACGTTGGCGGAGAAGTAGTGCAGTCCTATTCAGGTGGCCATCGGTGCGCACTTTGGCGCTCGAGCACGGTAAACTTCGACGCGAAGAGCACTGGCATAGCCAGTGCCACACAGGACCGAGCCAAAAGCGCAACTTCCGAACGCGTAAGCGAGGGACGAACCTGTACCAACGACATGGCGAAGACGATCCACCACGAAGGCACTTAGACACCAAGGCGCCACGACACAGTGACCGCTAAACTCGCTCATCTCGATGCCCTGCGCGGCCTGGCTGCGGTGGTGGTTGTGCTGGCCCACTCGGTCGGTGCTTTTTATCCGCACGCGATCTTCGGCGAGCCCTTCGCTCCGAACTCGACAGCGGAGATGGTGCTGCGCGTGCCACCGCTATCGCTGGCGATCGCTAGCCACTCGGCCGTTTGCTTGTTCTTTATCTTGAGCGGCTATGTGCTCAGCCTGAACTTCCTGACGCGTCCGCATCGACCGGGTCAGCTCGCCCAGGCGATGCTCAAGCGGCCGGTGCGACTGGGCGGCCTGGTCGTATTTACGATCGTCGGCGGTTATCTGCTCATGCTCAGCGGCGCGATGATTTCAGGCGAGGCTGAAGCGGCTCCCTGGTTAGCCGGGTTTTGGAAGTCGACACCCGATGTCGCGCACTTCCTTTGCGATCTCCTCTTTCAGCCCTTCGCCTCGGGAACGACTT
>JBQCEI010000443.1:0-2161 GCA_051960375.1 Aureliella sp.
TCGCGCCTTCGCGTGAGAACCGAAACAGCCTAATTTCACGCGAAGCCGCGAAGCCGCGAAGTTGCCATGGCCGGTCCATGCCGAAATCGCTGCAAACCGCGGGCTACCGCCCGGCGGCTGATTTACCGACCGATCAACGTGGATGAAAACAGCAGTCGCCACCCACTAGTTGCGCAGATACCTTTGATCGGCTTCGCTGAGGCTGGCTCGCGGGACACGGATCGTTTTGCCGTCCACGCGGCGGAGGATGACTTCTGTTTCGGTCGACTGCAGCAGCACGGCTTGTACTGAGAACTTGCCGCTGCGGTCGTGCCAGACGCGCAGGCCGCTGCTGGCCGACAAGGGATCGGAGGCAGGAGCGGCGGCGACCGACGGCGAACCGGCAGTGGCTGCAGCGGCCGGCTGGGAACTGCCGTCAAGCACGACTTCTTTCAGTTCGTTATAGGTGACGGCCTTGAGCACCGTCAGCGAAGCGGTTCTGCCTTCGTCGTTCTCGATCGTTTCGGTCCCGCTGACATATACCGGCACGGGCAGCACATCTCCACCGGGCCAGAGCCCGGCCGTCGATTCGAGGTAAAGGATGTAAGGCGCCTCATCGTAGGCGATCAGCACGTAGTGGTCGTTGGCCGCGTGCAAGACGATCGCATCTGACAAGAAACCGACTGTGCCGTTGGCTCGCGTATCGATCTTCGGCCCATACTTCCACAGCAGCGTGAGCAGAGCTTCGGAATCCTTCGGGTCGGCCGACTGCTGCGCGATCTTAGCCAGTTCGCGCAGACGTTCTTCCACTTGGTCGATCGCTTCGCGCTTGGCCAGCTCACCGCGGAAGAACCAGGTCCGGCCAGACCGCTTCAGCGGGCTATTGACGCGGACGACTTTGACCCCTTCTTTGCTGAGCTCGGCAGGAATGGTGGTTTGGCCGGCGCGCATTTCTTTCAAGTCGGTCCGCAGCCGCTCCATCTCCTTGGTCAGATCGCGCTTGATGCTCCTGAAGTCCGATTTGCCCAGCGCGACGTAAGCTTCGATGGCCGACTTGGGCACGTCCGAAGGCTCGGGGGCTTCTCCGCCGGAATGTTGCTCTTCGCCCATTTTGACTTTGCCCACTCCGCTAGCCAGCGACGTGGGGCCGGCGCCGTACGCGCTGGCAAGGGCGGTCTTGATATCGCTGCCCGAGATGCCAAAGTTGAGGTTCTGTGCGCCTTGCGATGCCAGCGTGCTCATCGCCACAATTTCGCCGGCCTGATTGATGATTGGGCCGCCGCTATTGCCGGGCGACAAAGCGGCATCGACCTGAATCCAAGTCCCCTGAATCTCTTTGCGCCCGAGTTCTTTGCTCAGCTCGAGCGCCGGGCGAATCGCGCTGACGACCCCTTGGGTAGCCGTGAAGGACAGGCCCAGCGGCGAGCCGAGAGCGACGACCGTCTCGCCTTTGCGTGGAAGAGCGCTGGAGAATTTCAGCACCGGCAGGGCTTCGACTCCGGAGCCCGAGAGTTTGGCGATGGCGATATCGCGACTGGGATCGATGTGGAGAGTGCTCTCGATCGCGTACGTCTTCTGGTCGGGAAAAGTCGCCTTGGCGCTCTTGGCTCCAGCCAGCACGTGGACGTTGGTGGCGATCAGCCCAGGGCCGATCACAAAACCGCTGCCCAAGCTGTCGCCGCCATCGGACTTTACCTCGATGCGAACGACACTTTTTTCGCTGCGTTCAATAACATCCGTCAGGGCATCCGCCGCGGCACTATGAGCGACCATCGACAGAGCCAGGCACAGAGGAAGTAAAAATCGCATGAGATCACCTTGGACCAGGCGCAGTGGGAGGGGCTGGTTTGGTCAGCTATCGGGGCTTCCCTGCCTGATTCTAATAGGGCGCACTGCCAAACGCCGCGGTTCGGCGCTCAGATGCCGAGACGTTCGGGGAATCGCACCCCCAAGCAGCGTGTAGCAGGGATTCTATCGGATGGTATCTGGCTGTCAATTAATTTCAGGCTGCAATGACCCTGACTGCTTACCAATCTGTTGTAACCCGACGCGTAAGCGAGGGACGAACCCGGCGCAAAAGCAGACGACAGGCCCGGTTTTAATCGCGGAGAACGCGTCCTGTGTGGCACTGGCTATGCCAGTGCTCTTTTTTTCGAAGTTTGCCGCGCCGACGGCTCACACA
>JBQCEI010000444.1:0-2165 GCA_051960375.1 Aureliella sp.
CCCTCCCGCATGCGCCGGTCGGCGCACCGCGACCCCGCGAGCGCGCCCGCGCCCCGTGCCCGGGGGTGGGCACCCCCGGCTCGCGCGGGACGCCGCTTCGCGGCTGCAGAAACACGTCATAGCTTCAGCAGCGCTGGCGCCGCAGCGCAGATGGCGACGACGGCGGGATGTTTGACCCGGCGATAGCTGGTGATCGCAAAGTAGCGCGCCCGGACCGCTTCGACTTTGCCGACCAGCTTGACTTGGTATTGTCGCTTCACATCCTCGAGCACCGCTGACGGAACTGGAAACAACCCCAGGCCGCTGTAGCCGAATTCTTTCAGCAGCGCGCTATCGTCAAACTCGGCGACGATTCTGGGCTCGATCCCCTGGGCGTCCAGCCACTGATCGATCGACCGACGCAGGTCGGTGTTGAGCGTCGGCAGGAGCATCGGCGCTCCGTTGAGCGACTGCGGAAACTTGCGTCGATAGCGATCGGCCAGTTCGGTTGTCCCGCAGAAGGCGATGCCGCAGTCGCCCAGCGGATGATTGTAGGCGCGAACGCGGGCTCCGATTCCCAGCGGGCAGTCGGACAGCACCACATCGAAGCGATCGGTCGCCAAGTCGGCCAGCAGCCTATCAAACTTCGCTTCGTAGCACTCGAGCGTTACCGATTCGTGGATTTGCAGAGCTGGCTGGAGCAATCTCCGCGTGATCAGCTTGGGCATTGCATCGGGGACGCCGACCACCAATCGAAGACTTTGTCCGGGCTCGTTACCGCTCAAGCTGTGGGTCAGTTCGCGCCCGAGCGCGAAGATCTCGTCGGCGTAACGCAGAACCTGCCGGCCGGCATCGGTCAGCACCAATCCGCGCCCTTCGCGCTCGAACAACTGGCACCCGAGCTTCCGCTGCAGCTGCTTGAGCTGCATGCTCACCGTCGGCTGCGTCAGGTGCAGTTTGGCCGCCGCGGCGGCCACGCTTCCTTCGTGGGCCACCGCCCAAAAGTACTGCAAGTGCTGGTAATTCAGTTCGATGTGCTCTGACATGGTGGAGGGCTGTCGTGTACAGTTTGGGATGAAGCGAGCGGTTGCATAGAAATTATCTATGGATCGTAGCAATATTATTCGATTTGTCCAAATTGGCTTGCCGGCCGAAAATTCCACAGGGACGCCGGGGAAGATCAGCCGCAGGGCGTTAGCCCGCGGTTTGCCCGCCGCAACGGGCCCCTGCAGCGTGCCGGCTGAAGCTGCCCGGCCGATTCAGGCGAAGCCATCGCATTGTTCGAGGAGATTTTTTATGCAAACGCTGCTTGCGGGACTGCACCGCTTCCAATCGGATGTCTTCGGCCACATGAAAGAGTTCTTCCAAGGGCTCTCGCACGGACAGAAGCCCGAGGCGCTGTTCATCACCTGCTCCGATTCGCGGGTCAATCCGAACTTGATCACCCAGACGCGACCGGGCGAGCTTTTCATTCTGCGCAACGCCGGCAACATCGTCCCACCCTATGGCAGCGCGCCGAGCGGCGAAGCGGCCACGATCGAGTTTGCCGTCGGTGGCTTAGGGATTCGCCACGTGATCATCTGCGGACATTCGCACTGCGGCGCGATGAGCGGCCTGATCGATCCGGAGAGCATCCGCGATTTTCCAAGCGTGCGAGCCTGGCTGACGCATGCCGAAGGGACGCGGCGCATCATGGAAGAAAAATACGCCGAGCGCACCGGCAATGCCCGGCTGACCACCGCCGTGCAGGAAAACGTCTTGATGCAACTGGAGAACCTCAAAACGCATCCGGTCATCGCCACCGGGCTTGCGAATAACCAACTCAAGCTGCATGGCTGGGTATACAAGTTCGAGACCGGCGAAGTGTTCGAATACGATCCCTCGTGCGAACAGTTCGTCAAGCTGACCCCGCCAGTGGCCGCCGCCGAAGCGACCGACGCAGCATCCTTCACCGGCGTCGCCACTGAAGAGCAGAACCGCCAAGCGCAGAGCAGCGCCTTGCCGGCGATGAAGAAATAGTGACGTGATTTCGCCCTGATGAGCTTTGACGTTGGTTTGCGGTAATTGGTTTTAAGTCCCGTAAGGGACGACAGCCCCATGCCGGGGGGGGGAGCCGCCGCAGAGAAGAAAAAGCGAAAGAGTAATTAAAAAATAGCACACCAATTAATCTCCCACAATTCTTAAAC
>JBQCEI010000445.1:0-3032 GCA_051960375.1 Aureliella sp.
GCGGGCGACGTGGTCCGCATCGTTGGCAACGGCGGCGCCGACGGCAAGCTCAATACGCCAGCCGACAACTTGGCTTACGAAATCGGCTTCAACGCTTTGGGGCAACCGCTGCCCGACGGTACGACGCTGGACGTGCCGAAGGATGTGAGCGTCTTCATCGATGCTGGAGCGATTCTGAAACTGCGTCGTTCGCGAGTCGGCGTGGGCAGCACTTCGGCGAGCGTCGATCGCAGCGGCGGCTCTTTGCTGGTGCTCGGCACGCCGGTTCTGGTCGACGCCAGCGGAGCGGTGCTCAAGGACGCCACCGGCGCCGCTTCCACGGGCGACGTGTACTTCACTTCGATCAGCGACGCTTCGCTCGGTAAGAACAGCAGCCCGGCAGTCAACGGTACGACGCCGCAGGCCGGCGACTGGGGCGGTCTCGATTTCCGCAATCGCATCGACAGCCAGGACGAGAGCCGCAAGAACTACGAGCGTCTTGGCCAATTCCTCAATTCGGTCAGCCATGCCGATATGCGCTATGGCGGTGGCCAGGTGATCGTCGACGGCGTTTCGCAGGTCATCACGCCGATTCAAATGGTTGACGCTCGGCCCGCAATTGCCTTCAGCCATGTCACGCAGAGCGCCGACGCGGCGATGAGCGCGACGCCCAATAGCTTCCTCGAGTCGAACTTCCAAACACCCGACGAGCAGCGCAGCGGCCTCTTCACCTCCGACTACGACCGCGTCGGCCCCGAGATCCACGGCAACACGCTGACCGGCAACTCGATCAACGGCTTGCAAATTCGGGCTCGCACCAGCGGCGGCTCGCTCGAGTCGATGACGGTGGCCGGACGCTTTGACGATACCGACATCGTTCACGTCGTCACCGAGAACCTGCAAATCGCCGGCACGCCGGGCGGATTCATCGCCGACGTCAACGCCCCGCCGACGACCATCGTGACGCTGACGGTGCAATCGGGCGGCACGCTGCCAGTTGGCCAGTACAACTATCGGCTGACCTACGTCGATGCCAATGGCAACGAGAGCCCGGCCTCGAGCCCCACGCAGACGGTCAACGTGCTGGCCAATGGTTCTTCGATCGTACTGCAGAACTTGCCGCCGGTTCGCACCGGCAGCGCCTTTGTGGCTCGGCGGCTCTATCGCAGCGATGCCACCGGAACGGGCAACTACGTGCTGGTGCGCGAACTGAACTCCAGCAGCACGACGATCGTCGACACGGGAACGACGCTCGGCGCACCGCTCAATGAAGCACCGATCACGCTGCGTTCTCGCTTGGATGGACGCTTGGCGATCGACCCGGGTATCGTCGTCAAGCTGCAAGGCTCGCGCATCGACGTGCAGACCGGCGCGCAGTTGCTCGCAGAAGGCACGTCCGATCGGCCGGTCGTATTCACTTCGACCAGCGACGTCCGCTACGGCGCAGGCGGAACCTTCGCCACGTCGGCAGCGGCTCAAGCGGCCGCTGTCGGAAACTGGGGCGGCATCTATGTCGGCCCGACCTCGTCGGCGAGCTTGGACCATGCCGTGGTTGCTTACGGCGGCGGCACCACGCGCATCGAAGGTGGCTTTGCCGACTTCAATGCGATCGAAACGCATCAAGGCGATCTGCGGCTGACCCACAGCCGCCTCGAGGCCAACGCAGGTGGGACGGGCACGGCGACCGTCACCGATCGCAACGGCCGCGGGACCAACGACAACTCGGTAATCTTCATCCGCGGTGCGCAGCCGGTGATCGTCGACAACACGATTATCAACAATCGCGGCGCAGCGATCAGCACCAACGTCAGTGCGCTCAACAGCCAGATCGTAACCGACGCCGGCCGCAGCACCGGCGCGCTGGAACGCGCCAGCCAGCGTCTGGACAACCAAGGTCCGCTGATCTCGGATAACCGTCTCGACGCCAACTCGATGAACGGCATGGTGGTGCGTGCAGGCGTGCTGACCACCGAAGGTGTCTGGGACGACACCGACATGGTGCATATCGTCACCGGCCGCATCGAAGTGCCTGACTTCCACACCTACGGCGGTTTGCGTCTGCAGAGCAGCCCGACCCAGAGCCTGGTCGTCAAACTGTTGTCCAATGGAGGTTCCGTCGCTGGCTTGGCCGCGACCGGCAGCGAACTGGACAACGCCAACCACATCGGCGGATCGGTTCAGCTCGTCGGCACGCCGGGCAATCCGGTGGTCATGACTTCGCTCTACGACTGCACAGTCGGCGTGGGCTTTACACCTGACGGACGGCCGCAGACCGACACGCTGAGCCTCGGGGCTTGCCAATCTCAAGTTTCGACCGTGCCGTACGCTGACATCGTCGTCGTGATGGACGACTCGGCGTCGATGGGCTTCGCTCAACAGTTCTCCGCTCAGCTCATCCCAGACATCGATGCCGCACTGCGAGCCTCCGGCGTCGGTTCGACGGCTGCCGGAGCCAACCAGTTCGGGCTGGTGGCATACGGCGGCTTCAGCACGGAGACGACGCCGCTGGCCGTGCCGCTGGGTACTGCTCAAACGCTGTTTGGCACTTCCCAAGACTACGCCGCCGCAGTGACGACTCTGCAGGCCAACGGCGCTATCGAAGACGGTTATCTCGCTATCGAACACGCGCTCGATAGTTATCAGTTCCGGCCACAAGCCGAGAAGTTCATCCTGCTGGTCACCAATGAAGACCGCGACATCGTCGACAACACCAAGTCGTACGCTTCGGTGCTCGCCAAACTCAAGGCCAAGGACGTCAACCTCGAGGGAATCGTCGAGGCCGACTTCCGCGACGCTCGCAACGCAACCGCTCTGGCCGTCGATGCCGACAAGAACGCTTACACCGCTGACGGTGCGGGCGGTTACATCGTCTCGGCTAACGGCAGCGTGCGCGGCGCGTTCGGTGGGTTCGACACCACGGTTCAAGACTATGTCAATCTGATCTACGACACCGGCGGAATCGCCGGCGACATTGAGCAGATTCAGTTCGGCGGTACCGACGCGACCAGTTTCGGCAACGTGCTCGTCGACTCGATCGTTCGGCAAGCCGGCGG
>JBQCEI010000446.1:0-7897 GCA_051960375.1 Aureliella sp.
GTGCGCACAAGCAGATCGGCCGGACGCATGTGGAGTCCTAGGCGATTGAGTACGACGACCTTTTGAGTGGAAGTGTTTTCCATCAACCAAACCGTTTTCCGAAATCGTTGTGTTCGCTTGGGATCGGTGCTCGCCCACTGGGAGGCGGTGAGTCTGCCGCCCGGCGCCGCGTCGTGTTCAACTGTGCTACTTTTTTGAAGTGGCTGTGCTCGTCAGCTCTCGCCTCTGAGCCCCGCCCCGCCCCGGTTTTCCCAGACGCCATCCGCACTCTGAAGCCTGACGCCTGAAGCCTGAAGCCTCAACCAAACTGGTTATTATCCGCTTCCTCGAGCAACTGCTCGATATCATGCGGCGTCTTGCTCTGCTTGAGGAACCGACAGAACGTTTCGTCGCGCAGCTGCCGCGAAATGTTTTCCAGGGCTCGCAGGTGATCGCCCGGGCGGTCCGGCGGCGAGACGAGCAGAAAGAACAGTTGGACCTTCTCGCCGTCGAGGCTATCGAATTCGACCCCTTGCGAACTGACGCCGACGGTGCCGACCAGCTTGCTGACGCTCGGGTGCTTGGTGTGCGGGACGGCGATGCCGCGGCCGATGCCCGTACTGCCTAATTCTTCGCGTTTGAGGATGGCTTTGACAATGTCATCGCGATCGGCGCCGTTGATTTCACCGGCCGCTTGCAACGAGTCGACCAGTTCGGCGATGACCGATTCTTTGTCGACCGCAGCCAGTTCGGCGCGGATCGAGGGCATGCTTACAAAATCAGAAAACTTCATCGATGGTTCCTTTCTCGGAGACTTCCGCCGATGCGGAGCGGAGCGCGGAGGAGTAGGCGCAGGTGGAGCAGGCGCAGAGGAGCTGGCTCGATTGGGAGCCGGAGCGATCCGGCCCGGCTAGGGCCAGTGGCAAGCGGTTCCCGCGCGGCAGTTCTCAGCTTGAGAACTGCTCTGCGCCGGGACACCGAGCAATGGACGCTGCGCGGATCTGCACCAGGGGCCACTACTCTTCCCGCGATACATCATTGGAAGAAATGTGTTTAACGCTGGCAGCCTTGTGGCCAGTCAGTTTCTCTTTGTGCTTGCGGAGCTGCTGCTCCATCTTTTGCGTGGCAGCATCCATCGCGGCGATGACCGTAGCGGCATTGGCCGAGGCCACAAACTCCGGTGCATGCTCGGCCCGAACGTTGATTTCTACCCACGGGGCCTCTTGGTGCTGGAAGTCGACCGTGATCTCGATCGCGTTGATGCGGTCGTGATAACGCAGGAGTCGGTCCGCTTTCTCGCGAACGGTTTGGCTATCCTGTTCGCTGAGAGTTCCATGTCGCGCGGATACATTGATTTGCACTCGTACTTCTCCAATTGAAGCAAACCTGCCTCGGAATACGTGTTTTTCCTACCCCGCCCCGTGACGACACTGCCAGGCCTCAGCCGCCCGCACAGGCGGGGCTGGTCCGGCCCGGGTCGATCAGCCAAACTCGCAATGGGGCTTGGACGGGGAAATATCCAGCATTGTAGCCTTCGACCTAATCCCCGCCATATCTGATTGAATCCCCGACCGTCCAAATAGCGGTTTTCCCCTACTCCCGACCGATACACCCCACTACCGGCCCGCTATCGTCTCTAATGGCGGTGTCTGTGCCGCTCAGCTGCGACTGTGGGGCGCGGTTTTCCGCTGTGTCTTCGCGTCGCCGCGATGAATCGGTCGTCTACTCGGGCTCGCGCGGCTTCCAGTCGGGGTCGGCCTCGAAGAACATCAGGTGCTGCCAGGGGAGCTGGTCGTACTCCTTGGCCAGTCGGAAGCCGTTGGCCGAGTACTCCTTGAGGATCTGCCGCTTTCCCATCTTGTGCTAGGGTTTGTTCGGGACCCGCGTGTCCTCCTCGCGGTACTCCAGTAAGGCCACCAGCCCGCCGGGCTTGAGGCTCTGGCGAATCGCCGCCAGCATCTGCCGTGGATGGGAAAATTCGTGGTAGACGTCGACCATCAGCACCAGATCGACCGAGGCGGGAGCCAGCTGCGGGTCGACCGCCGTCCCGAGCAATGGCTTGATGTTGTCGACTCCCGCTTCCTCGGCTCGGAGCTTCAGCAGGTGCAGCATTTCCTGCTGGATGTCGACCGCCAGCACGCTCCCGGGGGCGACCTGCTTGGCCATCTCGATCGAATAAAATCCGTTGCCACAGCCCATGTCGCACACGGTCATACCGGGTTTCAGTCCTAGCTGCGGCAAGACTTGCGAGGGGCGCTCCTCCTGCTCGCGCTCGCTGCGAATCAGCCAATTCGCCCCATGAAAACTCATCGTCTGCGCGATCCGCCGTCCCATGTAATGCGTCTTAGCCGGCGGGATCTTTTTCTCGAGCTTGGCTTCCTGCCCCCGGACGAGGGCGGCTGGGAAACTGGTCGCCAGCGCAAGAGTGCACAGAAAGCATTGCCCGAGGCGAAGGAGAGAAGCGTGGTTCATGAGTCGCCGCCTTGACCGTGGAATTGAAGAGCAGTGGTTCGTTCACTATGACGCCCGGCGGGTGGGCGGGCAAGTTGGGGTTTTTAACGCAGAGGCGCAGAGAGGAACCGCGGAGAGCGCAGAGTCGAGCGCCGAGAAGCAAGGGGGAATTTCTTTTGAAGGGAAGCGGCTGTAGAATCTGCGAACGCATCGCGCTGCAATTCTGCAGTGGGAATTGTCGGCTGGCGCGAAGGCAAAATTCTCAGGTCGGATGGGTGGCCGAGTGGTTTAAGGCGGCGGTCTTGAAAACCGCTGTACGGGTGACCGTACCGGGGGTTCGAATCCCTCCCCATCCGCTTTGAATTCTTGTCCGTCTTCTTCTCTGCGCGCTCAGCGTTCCTTTCTCTGCGCCTCTGCGTTAGAAAAGGGAGGGCGGACCTTACCGGTGCGGCGCTGGTACTCGGCCTCTCCCTCTTTGCCGTTTTTGTAGGTTCGCGAGATTAGAGTTCTTTCATCGTTGGTTTCGATGCGCGTGGCGGGGGGGACGATCGATTCGAGGTCGCTAAACTCGGTTCGGCACTTGCTGGGATCAAACGTGATCGACTCAATGAACCATTCCAGGTCCGGCTTGCCGCGGGAAAACTGCTTGCCATGTTTGGCGTACCAGTTTCCATCCTGCTTTTCCCATTCGAAGAAGCCCTCGACTTGTACCTGCGCACCGATGCCGTAGTACTCCGTGACCAGGAAGTCACACTTTTCATCGACGATGATCCAGCGGTCTTTCACGTCGATGAATTTCTTTCTCTCTTCCTCAGGAAGCCGGCTGCCAAGGTCCGATTGGCTTAGCTTCCAGCGACCGTCGCCGAGCGGTTCTACATTGACCGGGTTGTCCGGATCTCCGATGAAGCGATCGAAGCGTTGTGTCGGATACCCGCCCATGGAGAGCCAGTTCTGGGGCAGTAGCGGCAGGAGGGCGAAATGCGAAGGCAGCTCTGTCCAGGGGCTGATTATCAATTCGAGGTTGTGTGGATCGAATGCGTAAGACGTCTTGCCATCAAACTCCCAGATATTGAGCAGCCCCTCGGTCCCCCTGGCTTTTCGGATCGCTTGGACCTCGGCGGCTCGCCGCTCATTCAAATTGCGTTCGTCGAATTCGATCCACATTTGGCGATCGCGGAAGTGGAACAGGGCGGACGTTTCGATTATCCCCGAATGGAGCCTGATCCCGATTACGTCCCAGCGGATCCATCTCCCTTTCACCACCCCGACCGAATAGCCCTCGATCTTCGCCAGGCTCTTGAGCACGTTTGCTTTGAGCGTCTCGACATCTTGAGCCGCCGCCATGCCGCCACCACCAAGCAAGATGGAGAGACCTAGCACGACTTGTTGAACAGCCCTTTGGTGATTATTCATGGATTGCGGATCCCACAAGCAGAGGAAGTATAGCGCGACCGTGCAGACCAATACCGCGCGCCAATCCCGGTCTCCGCGGCTTTCTTATGTAGTGATGGATCACCGCGCGGCATTGGGCTGCGAGACCTTGGCTACCCACGCTGCGTCGTCGGTGTAAGTCAGCGCAACGACATCATGTCGCTCGGACAGCGATGGCCATGGTATCGTGTTCTTGCTTATCTCGCTGTTTGAGACGGCTCGACGTTTCCTGCCTCCTCGCCAGCAGCTAACCTCCACGCGAACCGGAATACGTTCAGGTGGTTGAGAAGTCAACCCAACCCATCCACCGTTGCTATGGGGTGCCAATTCCGCAGAATCTTTGAATGCGATACTGCCATCCGAAGTCGAGGCGACGACTTCACAGGCAATGTACTGATCCGATTCGTTAATAAAGGTGTACGCGTACGATCTATAAATATGCGGGCTGATCCAATGCCTCAGCTCATCTCGAAAAGCGAACAAGACCACCCCACACCATAGAGAAACCGTCATCGCGAAAACCCCAACATTTAGCCGCCACTTTCGCGACCAACGATTGAGGCCAACCAGTGCTGCGATCGCCAGCATGCAGCCGATCGCGGCGGTGAATAAGGCAAGCATCGCGTTCGAAAGTTCGGCCAGATAGGCGCTGCCCGGGCGTTTCCACTGACTACACATCCAGACGAAAAGCAATGCCGTGATGATCGCGTGGAGCAGCAGCGTCAGAGTTTCGAGTTTTCGCCGGTCGAACATAATAGGGCTAACAGTATCCGCAGACTACTTCACGACAAGCACGTGAGCAAAAGTCTTCGATCATTTGTCCTTCCTCATCTCTGCGTTCTCTGCGCTTCTATCTCTGCGCCTCTGCCCTAGAAAAGGGAGGCAGGGAATTACCCGTGCGGCGCTGGTACTCGGCTTCTCCCTCTTTGCCGTTTTTGTAGGCTCGCGATACCAGACGCTTTTTTTCGTCATAGGTGTCGATGCGCGTGGCGGGCGGGACGGTGGATTCGAGGTCGCTAAACTCCGTGCGGCACTTGCTGGGATCAAACGAGATCGACTCGATAAACCATTCCAGGAACGGCCTGCCGCCGAAGAGCTGCTTGCCGTGTTTGGCATACCAGCGTCCCTCCTGCTTTTCCCATTCCATGAAGCCCTCGACTTGGACCTTCTCGCCGATGCCGTAGTACTCGGTGACCAGAAAGTCACACTTCTCGTCGACGATGATCCACCGATCTTTCACGCCGATGAATTGCTTTCTGACTTCCTCCGGAAGCCGACTCCCGAGGTCCGACTGGCTCAGCTTCCAGCGACCGTCGCCGAGCGGTTCGACGTTCACCTCGTAGTCGGGATCGCCGATAAAGCGATCGAAGCGTTGCGTCGGAGCCCCGCCCATGGAGAGCCAGTTCTGCGGCAGCAGCGGCAGGCCGGCAAAAATCGGAGGCAGTTTCGTCGTCGGGCTGATTTGCAATGCGAGGTTGTATGGATCGAAGTCGTAATGCGTCGTGCCGTCAAACTCGCTGGTGTGCAGCAGGCCCACGGTCCCCCTCGCTTCTCGGGCGGCTTTGATCCGGGCGGCACGCTTTTCGGGATCCTCCCTCAAATCGCTTCCGTCGTATTCGATCCACATCTGATGATCGCGGAAGTGGAACTGGCCGGACCTTTCGATTACCGCCGAATTGATCCATGTTCCTTTCACCACCCCGACCGAATAGCCCTCGATCTTCGCCAGGCTCTTGAGAACGTTTGCTTTCACCGTTTCGACATCTTGGGCCGCCGCCATGTTGCCATAAGCAATCAAGATGGAGAGAGTCAGCAACACCTGTTGAATAGCCCGGGGGTAACGAAATCGCTGCATGGTGTGGACTCGGCTCGGGTTGACGGCGTCAAAGCTCATTGTTGGTACTCGGGCATCTGGAAGATAATGATAGGCGACCTGGAGGAATCCGAGCTGGTTGCCAGGTGCTTGCCGTCGCTGGAAAAGGCGATCTTGCTTTGATAAGAGATCGACTCGGCATCGGCATAAGCGATTAGCTCGGCTTTCTCGAAATCGAAGATTGCCACTTTGCCTCGCATGCCGGCTGCGATCCAGTGTTCCTTTGGATGGAATCGCAACGAGTGGACCCTCTCGCCGCGAGGAAGCTTGATCGTTTGATTGCTGCCCGCATCGCCCAAGTCGAACAAGTGCAACGTGTCATAAGTGGAAACGACCAGCCGCTTGCCGCTGGGACTGAATGCGGCGAATTGGGGACTTTTGATTCCGAGCTCTCTGGTACTCGATGTCTGGCCGTCGCGGAGCGAAAAGCTGACAAGTTTCTGTCCGTCAGTAGCGAGGGCTTCGTTATTGTTCGTGGGGAGCCAAATCGCTTGCACATTCTTTGGAAACTCCTGCAGCAATCGAGGTTGCGATTTTTTCTCGCCGAAGGCTTGCCAGGCGATCGTCCCTTTTCGTGCTGCGCCCATGAAAAATGGGTGTTTCGGGCTGGTGATCAAAAGCTGCACATCGCTGTCGAAGCGGTACAGGCTCTCCTGATCTTGCAGGCTTCCGTCGGCCGCAACCTTCCAGCAGAACGTTTGACCGCTATAGCCGCTTGCCACTAAAAACTCGCCGCTGGAACTGAAGGCGAGAGCGGTCACTTGGCCGAGATTGCGCAGCCTGTCCGTCTTGTAAACCGTGTCACCCGTAGCGGTATCAAAGACGTATACCATCTCATCGAGCTTGCCACCGGCCAGCCACTTGCCGTCGGGGCTAAAGGCAAGTGACATAAAAGCCCAACTATCATTTTCAATATTTCTTACGCGCTGGATCGCAATGCGATTCTCAAAATCGGGAGTTGCCGTTGGCCGCCTGCGCTCGCGCTGCGTATCCCGGGAGGCAAGTGCATTTTCGGGAGCGCTTTTCGGTTGCGTTCCCTCGGCCATCAACGGGCGAGCGCTTGTGGAAGCGAGGTCTTGAGGAAAAGGGCTGATCGGCATGTTGGCCAGCGGCCCTTCGCCTGGGGCAGCCCCTTCCGCAAACGAACCGCCGATTCGCTCGACATTGGGCTTGCCGGCATGTGCGTCAACGGTAGGGAGCGTCGGAGCTGGAGGCTGTTCTGGCGCTCGATCGATGCCGGCAATCGTCGAGGCGGTTGGCTTGGCTTGGTCTGGCTCGAAGAACGCCAGAAGATCTTCCGTCTTGCCAGATTTGAAAGACGCCACTGCTTCATCGTCGGTCGCTTCAGCGCAAGTTCCGAGCATGATGTCGCCATACGTCAGAACGCCGCGCAGTCCGACGCCGAGCTTCGAATCGGGCGGCAATTTGTCAGCCACCGTCGCCTGGGCCACTGACCAAGATATCTCGGCAAGCGCCTTCTTCGCCTCGCCGGTGAATTTTCGATACGACGGAACGTGGACTAAGAACAAACACCGGTCCTCGTGCAGTTCGCAGAACGTGAGATATTCTCCGTCGGAAAGCTGGAGCAAAGGACGTCGACCGGAGGTAAACGCCACATCGCTGACTTCCTTCAGCTTCTGCGAGAATTCACTGGCCAAAGCGACGGCCTCTGGACTGTTGCCGCGGCCGGCCGGCTTGTCGCGCTTGCTCGCGATTTCATATTCGGCCCCTTTGAACGCCTCGTGCGCGGAACCCGAGATACCGGTCGCGCCGCCAGCCACACCGGCATTGGCGCGTTGAGCGCCGTTCGGTGGCGCCCACCTGGGAGCCAACAAGACGGCTGCCAAGATCGTGATCGAGAACAGCAGGGCGGAATAGCCCGAGGCCAGCGCGGTGATCGCTTGCCAGCGTCCTTCCAGATGAGGGCGATTTTTCCGAACGGCTTGCAGTCCGAGATGTCCCATAATCACCGCGGCAATCGAGAGCGGTAAAGAGACAAAAAACACGCAGGCCGTCAGCAGCGATAATAGGCCCAGCACCATCCCGATCACCGCGACATGAGACAAACTCGCGGCGCCAACGACAGGCGGCGTTGCCCCTGGCGTCGCGTTCATCTGGATGATCGTTTGGCATCTTTTGCAGCGAACGAAATCCTGAGCAGCG
>JBQCEI010000447.1:0-4263 GCA_051960375.1 Aureliella sp.
CGCGCGGGTGCGCGTCAAAAATTTGGCGCGGCTCAGTTGCAGCTTTTTGCCAGTCGGGATTTCCTGCTGCACCACGCCGCCTACGAATTTGCCCGGCGTGCCTTCAAGTCCAATGAGATCCTGTCGATAGAACAGCCGCGGGTTGGGCCACAGGCCGGCTTGGATCGCCTTGCCGAGCGAGCCCTGAATCTGAGCACGAGCTTGAACGAGCGTGGGGTTGTTCTGACAGGCCAGTCTCTCGAGCGACTCGAGGTCGAACATGCGCTGCTCGGCGGCCTGGTCGCCAAGCGTGTGAGCGGTTGGAAGATCGGTCGGCGTGCCAGGTACTGCGGGCGGCGGCAGGAATCTTTCGCCTACATCGGGCTGCAGTTCGCCGCGCGGTGTCGCTTCGGGAGAAGGACGGAAGAGTGGCTCGGCACCGCTTTCGGTATCCTTCTTCTTAGCCGTGTCGGGTGGCCGCTGGAAAGCGACCGGCACGATGGGCGCCGGATCGGCTAGTTGCTCATGCGCAGATGATTCTGCCGTAGCCGCGGTTCCCGTAGCCGCCTCTGATGTCGCAGCATCGTGCGCGTTGATGACCGATCGATTGTCGACGAGCGCCTCGGCGGTTCTGCTCGAGGTCAGCTGGCTCAAAGTCGATCCAGCCGGACCGTCGGTGCTGCGACAGCCGACCAAACTGGCGACCAGCAATGCCGTCTTGGCAACGCGCGACATTGGCAATCCTTTGCATTGGCTGGTCGCTTGAAACGAAATGGCTTACTTCTATCTTTCGTCCCCACGTAGCCCAATCTCCTGGAAAACCTCACAGAAAGTAATTTTAGAATTCTGGGAAAAGTGAACTACTTCTGCCCGTCTGCCGATGGCAGGGAATGCAGCCAAGCCATTTTTCTCCAGCGCAAGGTTCAGTCCGATGAATCTGAAGACAGCCGTGACCTTTTCAGCGGCTCTGCTTGCAATGCAAGCGGCAGGATACTGCGAAGAGCCGTACGCTCAAGACGTTCAGCCTGCCTATGGCTACTATCCGTACAAGTCGCATTACGGACCGGTGTACGCGGCCAACGAACTGAACGGGCTGGGCGGCGGTGGACCTCACGTTCATGGCCTCGATTACGGCTTTGCCGCCCGGGACATGCTGGGCCTGCGTTCAAGTCGCCGTGCCCATGCCGCTTCGAACGTGCAAGGCACGCTCTCCTACAGCGGCGGGTATCAAGCCGGCGCTTGCGGAGGCCACTACTTTGTCCCGGGTGGCTGCTGCAATGCGCATCACTATAGAGAAGTCGCCCCTGCTACGTTTGTTCCGGCGACGACTGAGCAGCGCGGCCGCTCATGGTATGCCGGCTCGGCGTTTCAGTAACAAAAAGGGGTCAGGACTCTTTTCCGTGGTCATCCCCGAAAAGAGTCCTGACCCCTTTTTTCATTCATCCGCGAAAAGAGTCCTGACCCCTTTTGGTTGTGCAGCTGCGCCGCGCATCGGCATGAAATGAAGAGTTGGCTTGCCTGGCTTTCGTGACCGCTACTACGCGAACTCGCCGGATCCCAAGTTGCCGATCAGACCGAAGGAAGTGGCTGAGCGCGTCAGGAGGTGCCGACAAGGCGAATAAGCAGGGATGTTTCCTCGAAACCGGGAGGGAGGGCCAAGGATGGCCATCCGGAAGCGATTGCTTTTACTTTCGACCGTCCTGGCCGCCGGGGCCGGCTGCAAAGCGGCCTGGCAGGCGCGCGATCCTGAATTTCCGCAAGTTGCCTATGCGGCTCATCAAGCGCTCCGCGCGCAAGTTTCAGCCCAAGCGGCCGTCGATCCGGTCGTCGACGAACTGGCCGGGCCTCATCGCGTCGAGGACTATCTGCAGTTCGCCCTGTCTCAGAACGCCGGCGTTCAAGCTGCTCGCAAACGCGTCGATGCCGCTGCGATGCGAGTGCCGCAGGCGGCCAGCCTGAAGGATCCGCAGTTCTCTGCCAATGCCTGGCCCTTCTATCCCTACGTTCCACAAACCGCTGCCGGGCGAGTGACGAACGAACTGATGATCTCGCAAGAGGTACCGTGGAAGGGCAAGCTGCAGGCGCAGTCGCAAGCGGCTCTGGCCGAACTCGATATGGCCCGCGCGCGTCTCGCAGCCGCCGAATTGCAAGTCATCGAGCAAGTCAAATTGGGGTATTACCAGCTGTACTACTCCGAGCAGTCGCTCAGGATCACCGAAGAGAATCGCAAGCTGCTCGCCGACGTGCTCGAGATCGCCAACGCGCGCTATGTGACCGGCAAGACGAGCCAGCAGGACATCTTGCGTCTTCAAGCTGAGCTGTCCACGATCGATGCCGAGCTAGTCCAAGCCCGTCAGCAGATCGAAAGCGATCGTGCGGATCTGGCCGGGCTCCTGCACGTCTCGCCCGACACACCGTTTGCGACGACCGGCCAGCTCGACGCGGAGGAGGTCCCGCGCAACCTCGAAGCACTCTATCAACAAGCCGTCGTCGCTCGACCGGAACTGCACGAACAGTTGGCGGAAATCCGCCGCGATCGATTCCAGGTGGATCGGGCGCGACTGGATTACTATCCCGATCTCACGTACGGCGCTCAGTGGGGCATGATGACCAGAAACCGAGCCCTGGCCCTGGCAGCCGACGGGGTGGACATGGTCGGGCTGAACGTTTCGCTTAATCTCCCCGTCTATCGAAAACGCATCAACGCCGGCGTTCGCGAAGCAGAAGCTTCCGTAGTTGCCAGCTCGCGCGAGTTCGACTCGCTGCGCGACCAGACGCTGCGCGACGTCAAGTCGCTATTTGCTGAGGCTCAAAGCCAGCAGGAAGTCGCGGCGCTGCTGCGCGAATCGATCATCCCCAAGACCGAACAAGCGCTCGAAGTGAGCATCAACGAATACGAAGTCGGCACCACCGAGTTCGTGCAGATGATCGACAACTGGCGCTCGCTGCTCCGCGTGCAGCTCTTGCTCAAGCGAACCGAATCGCAGCTCCGGCAAACACTCGCATCGCTCGAACGCACGGTCGGAGGCTTTACCACTGCTCAGGCAGAACCGACCCCTGAACCGGTGCGAGCGCCGACGGCCGAGGCCACTGAGTGATGGACCAGAACGTGTTCTTTATCGCAGAGGGCGCGGAGGTAGATCGAGTGTCTGAAGAGAAAACAATGACGCAGGCGTCCGCAATACTACTTCTTGTGTCGCTTACAGTGATCGGAGCCTCATTAGCCTTCGCGGGCTGCGCGCCGGCTTACCACTGTTATTCGGACTGCCATGTCAATTGTCGGTACTGCCCGCCGGCGCCATTGCCGCACACCTTTTACAACCCGCATGTCTGTCATTCCTCGCAAGCATCGAAGTACTTAGCCGGCCAGCCGCAGGAGTCGAAGACCGGCCGAGCAGCAGCGGAAGGGCTACCAGCGGCATCCCAGCCCGCCGGGAGTCTGTTGATGGAATCAACCGGCACGCGGTAGCGTCCGGTTCCACGCCGCCAAATCGGCGTAAACTGCGGGCTATCGCCCGGCGGCTGATTCACTCGACGCGTAACCATCGATTAAATCAGCAGTCTCCGACGGGCTGAGCTAAGGAATCGCGGGCCTGAGCCCGCTTAATGCGCCGCGCCCGCTTTGCGCAGCTCTGCGACTTTGGCCAGCGTGGCGGCCGGATCGGCCTCGGCTTTGCCCACGCAGCCCTGGCAGCAGAGGAAAACCGGTTTACCGTCGAGCACCAACTTGATCGGCGCTCCCATGCTTCCCAGAAAGCTGCCTTCGGCAATCGCGCAGTACTTCTGCGATTCGACTAAGGCACGATCTTCCGGTGAGAGCTTCGCCAGCCCCGCCGTGGCCTTGGAGAGTTTCTCGGCCTTCTGGAGCGTTTGCTGGGCATGTTGTTGGACGTGTGAAAAGCAGCCTTTGCAGCACAGGAAGACCGGCTTGCCGCCGATCAGGACCTTTACCGGGGGGCCCATCGTACCGAGACGGTTGCGCTCCAGCACGGCACAGAAACGCTGCGACTCAGCCAGCTTGCGGTCGGCAGGTGCCAGTCTGGCCAACGCCGTTGCTATCTTCTTTTCTGCCTGAGCTGCTTTGTCGTCCTGTTGCTGGGTCTGCGAGGTAGCAGGTGCTTGGACAGCGCTGGCAGTTTGGGAATACGAGCCCGCGGCAAACGCCACCAGTAGTGCGGCAACGAGCGTGGTGAATTCTTTCCGTAACATCAATAGACCTTTCGTAGTAAAGTGTTGTGACTCCCTTATGGTTTTGGCAATCATTTGCGGCAATTGGTTTCTTCT
>JBQCEI010000448.1:0-3159 GCA_051960375.1 Aureliella sp.
AACGAAAAGATCACCTGGACCAAGCTCAGCCGCGCCTGTCCGAAGTTCATGATCCAAAGCGACGCCACGATCGTCGCCCCGCTCGTCTTCGCCTACGTCCTCGGCCTTTAAGCAAAGCTCGTTCCCAGGCTCTGCCTGGGAACGCACTGTCTTCGAGGCTCCGCCTCGTCGGGGCAGCCACTTAGCAAGCCTTCACGGCGGGTGCGAAGGAGGCAGAGCCTCCAAGACATTGGGTTCCCAGGCAGAGCCTGGGAACGAGTAGGAGACGCGGAGACGCGGAGGTTTACCACACAATCTGCTGGGCGTCGAAGACGGGCCCTTCGACGCAGGTGCGCTTGTAATCCCAGTCGCCTTCCGAGCCGATCCGGGCGACGCAGGTGAAACAGATGCCGATGCCGCAGGCCATCGGCGTTTCCAGCGAAGCTTCGCAGGGGACCGAATACTTGGCGGCCAGCCCCGACACGGCAGCCATCATCGGCTCGGGCCCGCAGCACACGACGCGGCAAGGCTCTTCCGAATCGGCCACCAGCAAGTTCTCTAGCGGACAGGTCACGCGCTGCGGAGCGCCGATCGAACCATCTTCAGTGGCGATGTGCACTTCGACACCCGCTTCCTGGAACATCTCCAACGCGGCTAGGTAGTCAGCCGTCCGAACGCCGTAGCAGAAACTTACGCGGCGCGCGTAGCCGGACGCGCGAGCCGGATCGCCAAACTGTTGAATGCCGAGCGCTTCGCGAGCCAGGGCGAGGAAGGGAGTCTGGCCGATGCCGCCGGCGACCATGATCAGATGATCGACTGGAGCCGTCGAAAAGCCATTGCCCAGCGGCCCGCACACTTCGATCAGCTCGCCGGGCTGCATGCGCGCCAGCCGCGTGGTGAATTTGCCTTTGGCCAGGTACACCAAATCGATCGTGTCGGGATTGCCCGAGGCATCCAAGCCGCGATCGAAAAGGGCAAACGCGCGGCCGATCAGCGGATCGTTACAGCCAGCGATCCGCACCATGAAGAATTGCCCTGGCACCGCGCGAGCAGCCATCTCGGGCGCCGAGAAGCGCACGCGAAAAGTTTCCTTGGCCAGTTCTTCGTTGGCGACAATGGCGACGCAGCGCTGATCGGCTCGATCGGCGAAAACAGTCATCGGCTATAAACTCACTTTCCTTTGCCACGCGGACGACCCGATCCCCCGCGGCCTCCTCCCGGCGGACGACCGCCGCCGCCACCGCGCTTACCTTTCGGCCCACCCCCCGGACCGGCACCAGGTCCAGCGCCTGGACCACGTCCACCGGGCCGGCCACCCGTCGGCTTGCCGCCCGAAGGCCGACCACCACTGGAGGGTCGACCGCCCGAGGGACGACCACCCGAAGGTTTGCCGCCGGGGCGAGATCCACCGGGGCGCGAACCGCCGGAACGAGGAGCAGTGCCGCGCGGAGCGCCGCCGCCGCCAGGCCGCGATGCACCCATTTTCTTAACGCCAGTTCTCGGTGCGCCCGCTCTCGGTGCGCCCGCTCGAGACGCACCGGCCCGCGGAGCAGCGGAACGAGCACCACCGGGTCGAGCACCGCCAGGGCGACTGCGCAGGTCGTGCGGCGATCGAGTGCCGCGGCTGGAGGCTGCACCACCGGTGCGCGAGCCGGAGCGACCGCCTGAGCGCGGCCTACCGCCGCGCGGGCCGCGGCTGCGGCGCGGCGCTTCTTCGTCGGATTCGTCCGACTCGATCGATTCATCTTCATCGTAGGGAATGATCGTACCGACCACGCTCTGGTCGCTCAGCACGATCATCTCCTCATCGCCATCGTCTTGATCGAAGATCGGCGAACCGAAATCTTCGTCGTCATCGTAATCGTCGAGCGGATTGGAGAACTGGCCGACCGACAGCATCTCTTCGTCAGCTTGCTCACCTTGGCTCGCTGCTCGCTTGGTCGCCTTGGGCGGGCCGCGGCGTTTGCGGCGCTGGCCGGTCGATATCGCGTAGAGCGCAGCGACTTCCTCGCGCGTCAGCGGCCGCCAACCACCGACCGGCAGTGGCCCAAGCCGCAACGGTCCGATGGCCAGTCGCTTGAGGCCGACCACTTTATGTCCCAGCCGGGCCAGGATGCGGCGGATTTCGCGATTCTTGCCTTCCGAAAGAGCGATCTCGAGTTCAGCGGCTCCCGAGCGTTGCTTGCGGACCTTGGCTGCATCGACCCGGGCAAAGCCTTCGGCCAACCGCACGCCACGCACTAGCTTCTGCAGATCCTCTTGGGTCACTTCACCTTGGACAGTGGCCAGGTACACCTTCTGAACGCCGTAGCGCGGATGGGCCAGGCGCTGAGCCAGTTCGCCATCGTTGGTCAGCAACATGAGGCCTTCGCTGGAGCGGTCGAGCCGGCCGACCGAAAAGATCCGCTCTTTGACGTTGACCAGATCGGTCACCAGCATGCGGCCGCTCGGGTCGCGGTTGCTCGAGAGCACGCCGCTGGGTTTGTTCAGCGCAAAATAGACCGGCCGGAAGCTCTTCAGCGGCGAACCGTCGAAGGCGATTTTGGCAGTGGTCGGATCGACCTTGGTCGCCAGATCGGTAACCGTCTGGCCATCGACCTCGATGCGGCCGTCGAGGATCAGTTGTTCACAATCGCGACGACTGCCCAGACCGGCAGCCGCCAAAATTTTATTCAGCCGCTGAGGACCTGTCAGCGGACGGGGAGCTGCAGGCGCAGACGACTTCTTTTTACGAGGCATAACGATTCCGAGGTCGCGATATCAGACAGGCACAGGGCAACCGTCATCATAGCCAGAGCTTGCCCAGTCGGATAGCGCGGGAGAGAGCGTTGTTCCCGGCCCGAAGAGTTTTACCGCGGAGACGCAGAGAGAGAGCGGAGCATCCTCCGCGCTCTCCGCGTCTCCGCGGAAAAAAAATGAGCTTAGAAAGAAGTGAGAAGAGCGCTCACTGTGGAAACTGGAACCCGGGCGGGAAGCCTGTCTCGCCGGTGACATGGCTGCGCTTGGGCTCGGGCAGTGGATTCATGTAGCCGCGCGGGCGGCCGCCGACGACTTCCGGCCCGATGTCGTTGAGCGGGTACGGGTCGTGAATGACCGCCCGGCTGTTCTGCCGGTCGATCGTTCCTTGTCCCCAAGGAAAGCCCCAACCTCCTGAGCGGCTCGCGCAACCCGTGCTCAGAA
>JBQCEI010000449.1:0-7579 GCA_051960375.1 Aureliella sp.
AGGCGAGTCGCTTACCCGGCCGGTTGCGAATCGCGGGCCCTGAGTGAACTATCTGGCGCACGGTTATCGCTTCGTCGACGATCCGTACATCGTTGCCGGGACGGCGCTGCCGGACTGGATGAGCGTCTTGGATCGGCGCAATCGCGCGCGCAGCCAGGCGGCTGAGGCATGGGTCGACGCAAGCGAGCCGCACGTGGCTGCGTTCGCTCGCGGGGTGATGCAGCATCACGAAGATGACCGCTGGTTTCATCAAACCGAAGTGTTTGCCCGGCTGAGCACGACGTTCGCCGTCGAGCTCCGCGGGCTGGTTTTGCAAGGGCATCAGGCCGGTTTCTTGGGGCATATCGCCGTCGAGTTATTACTCGATTCAGTTCTCATCGAGGACGTCCCCGAAAGACTCGAGGCGTATTACAATGCTCTTTCGCAGCTCGACCCCGAGCAAGTGCAGGCGGCTGCCAACCGGTTGCTGCCGCGGCCGGTCGAGCGTTTGAGTCTGCTGGTGCCTCGATTCATCGCGGAACGTTTTTTGGCTGACTACGTCGACGATTCCCTGTTGTGGCGGCGGTTGAACCACGTGATGCGGCGCGTGGGTCTCGAGCCGCTCCCGCCGACGGTCATCGACTGGCTCGCATCGGCTCGCCAGCGGGTCCGAGCTTCGGCTACGAGCTTGCTGGCCCGCGACTCCTCGACTTGATCCACCCCTTTCGCTCCGGCGACCGAACTACCGCTTTCCGATCAGCTAACGCTTTCCCATCAACTGGAGTAACGACATGAAATACGGCATGAACTTGCTGTTGTGGACCGGCGAATTGAACGACACCGTGCTGCCAGTTTTGGAGAAGCTCAAGAAGATCGGCTACGACGGCGTCGAGATCCCGATTTTCAACCTCGAGCTGGACTATGCAGCTTGGGGCAAGCGGCTGGACGATATTGGCCTGGGCCGCACGGCCGTCACGGTGCGCAACGTCGGCGACAATCCGATCAGCCCCGACGCGGCGGTTCGTGCTCGAGGAGTGGAGCTGAACAAGAAGACGCTCGATTGCTGCGCGGCGGTCGGCGCCGAGACGCTCGTCGGTCCTTATCATTCGGCGATCGGTCACTTCAGCGGGGCTGGGCCGACGGCCGAGGAGTGGAAGTGGGGCGTCGAAAGCATGCGAGCCACGGCCGAGTACGCCGGGAAAGTCAAGGTGAAGCTGGGCGTCGAACCGCTCAACCGCTTCGAGTGCTACTTGCTCAACGCTCACGCCGATGCCGCTCGGTTCGCCCGCCAAGTCGATCATCCCTCCTGTGGAATCATGTACGATACGTTCCACAGCAACATCGAAGAGAAGAGC
Source organism: Aureliella sp. (assembly GCA_051960375.1). GTDB lineage: Bacteria > Planctomycetota > Planctomycetia > Pirellulales > Pirellulaceae > Aureliella. Next base: position 1,335 of record JBQCEI010000449.1, read on the forward strand.
ATTCCCAAGACGCTGCGCGAAATCAAGGACGTCTTGTGCCACGTCCACATCAGCGAAAACGATCGCAGCACTCCGGGCCAAGGCAACATTCGCTGGCGCAAGAACTTCGAATCTCTGGCTGAGATCGGCTATGACGGCTGGCTGGTCATCGAAGCCTTCGGCCAAGCGCTCCCCGAGCTCGCCGCCGCCACCCGCATTTGGCGCAAGATGTACGACGACGAAATGACTCTCGCCAAAGAAGGCCTGGCCTTCATGAAAGAACAGGTGGATAAGCACTTCAAGTAGAAGCGACTGCTCCGCGCTCTCCGCGCCTCCGCGGTAAAAAACAAAGAGCCCGGCAAAGCACTTAGAACCGTCCAGAATTCGAGGACAGCGTGAATCCAGCAGAAAAGTATTGGGTCGGCTTTGATCTGGGGGGCACCAAGATGCTCGCCGCGGTGTTCGACTCCAACTTGAAGATCGTTGCGACCAAGCGCAAGAAGACCCGCACCGATCAAGGCCAGGTGACGCTCGATCGCATCGACTCGCTGATTCGCAAAGTGCTAGAAGAAAACGCGATCGATGCCAGCCGCATCGCCGGCATCGGCATCGGCTGTCCCGGACCGGTGGAGTGGCAGACGGGAATCGTCCGCGTCGCAGTCAATCTCGGCTGGAAGGACATGCCGGTTGGCAAGTACCTGCAGGACAAATTTCGTTGTCCGGTGTCGGTGCTCAACGATGTCGATGCGGGCGTGTATGGCGAGTATCGATTCGGCGCTGGACGCGGCTCGCGAACTACGCTGGGCATTTTTCCGGGCACCGGCATCGGTGGCGGCTGCGTATACGACGGTCAAATTCTGCGCGGCAAACATCTGACGTGCATGGAGATCGGACACATCATGATCTCCAGCTCGCCGCGACAAGGCGCGACGGCGATGACCGGCACGCTCGAGTCGGAAGCCAGCCGTCTGGCCATCGCCGCCGAAGTCGCCAAGTTGGCTTATCGCGGCGAAGCACCCAGCGTCTTGCATGGTGCGGGAACCGACTTGGCCAAGCTTCGCAGCAAAGCGATTTTCGAAGCGATCAAGGCGGGTGAAAAGTCGGTGCAACTGGTCATCGAGAACGCTGCGCGAATGATCGGTTACGCAGTGACCAACATGGTGCATCTGATCGGTCCGGACTGCATCATTCTGGGCGGCGGCTTGGTAGAAGCCATGCCCGATCTCTTTTTACGCGAGGTTACCAAGACCGCGCAGAAATGCGTGCTCTCTTGTTATGCCGATACCTTTCGCGTCAAGTGCGCCGAGTTGGGTGATAATGCGGCGGTTATGGGCGCGGCCGGCTGGGTCGCCAAGTCGATAAGCGGCTGAGTCCATTTCGTATTGTCGCTCACCCCGTTTTGCGTTCCAATGAAGGGTCTTGCGCGAAGCAGGGTTTACTTATTCTCGCTGCGGACCAACAAAGTAAGGAAACTTTCGTCGTGCTGACTTTTTCCCAGCTCTCCAAGAGACGCCAAGCGCGTTTCCTGATCCAATTGGTGGAACTGCTGGAGGCTTATAAGAAACGCGCCGGATACGTCTTTCGCTACTCCTCGGTCACGCCGCCGATCACCGCCGGCCCCAGCTTGTTCATCATGGACAACGAGCTGTTGTGGGAGTTCGATTTCCCCGATCAAGCCGAGGGAATGCGGCATCAGGCCGAGCTGACTTTGCTGGTCCCCAGCCTCTGGGACGACGAACAAGATACCGCAGGCGACATCAACACGCTGCTCAAGAAGCGGTTGATCATGGACATGAAGTTCAATTGTAGCTGCATCGCCCGCACGTCGATGTATAGCCCGCCGCTGTTCTGCCAACATATCGCCGCGGCTTTCGAGTTCATGCGCAAACGGCTCGAGCGAGCGACCACCGAAGATGCCGTCGCTTGGCTAGATAGTTGCATCGCCGTGCCCGAAGATGTCGGCCGCCACCTGGTCGAGATGATCGCCGGGCGTCAAGAGAATGAAAAGGCCGCACCGGTCGAGGGCCAGGACTGTCGCGTCGTCTGGCGCATCAATACGCAAGCCCGGCAGGAGTCGGCCTTTGAACTGGAAATGGTTCTGCAACGGCCCAAGGGACGCGGCGGCTGGACGGTCGGCAAGCGGGTTCGCGAGCCGATCGAAAATCTGCCCGAGGAAGCTCTGCGCAATACTCACGACCGCATGTTGGCGCTGATCTGCGATGCGTACTTCGGCGCGTACTCCAGTACGCCCGATCCCGGCGCGATGATTCAGATTTTGGAGATCTTGCAAGGGTGTCCGCACGTCGTCTGGAACGCGGCCAACTATCCGCCGGCCAAGATTCATCGTGGCCAAGTCGCAGTGCAACTGGTCGACAGCGGCGAATCGTACGAGCCGCACCTGACGCTCGATGGCCAGCAGCTCAACACGACCGATCTGGTCGACATGGGCAAAGGTCGCTTCTGCGGGATCCTTGTCGATGACGAAGAACACAGGATCGTTTACTTCACGCTGACCTCCGAGCAAGCTCGTTTGGTGGCGCTGATGGATTACGCAAGTTCGCGCGGGGCACGCTTCGACCGCGAGAGCGCGGAGCGATTTTCGAAACTGCTCAGCACCGGCACGCCGCAAAAGAAGCTGGCCTTGCAGATCCCCGAGTCGCTGGCCGGCCCCGATGTGAACTTGCCGCCGGCGGTCGAGTTGCACTTGGAACCCAAGGAACGCCAGACGCTCGAGGCCCGCTTGCGCGTCGCCTGCACGGTGCTCGACGAACCGCCGACACCGGGCATCGGCTCGGAAAGAACGCTCGTGCATACGCCAGCCGGCGCTTACCACATCGTTCGCGATCTGACGGCTGAAGCGGCCGCCGCCGACAAGATCGCCAACGACTTGCAACTGGGCGATTTTCAGTTCGACGGGCCGTACTGCTGGCAACTGAACGGGCTCGAAGAATCGCTCAAGATCATCGAGCGCGTGCGCACGCTAGGCGAGGCTGCGCCGCCGGTCTGCTGGCCGAAGAGCAAGCCGCTGCGTTTGGTCGGCGATATCACGCCGCAGAGTCTCCGCGTGCGACTGACCTCCGATCGCGACTGGTTCGGCATCGATGGAGAGCTGCAGCTAGAAGGGCTGCACGTGCCGCTGGCTGAACTGATGGTCGCCATTCGCAACGGCGGACGTTTCGTGCCGCTGGGCGATAACCAGTTCGCCACGATCAGCGACCAGCTTCGCGCCCGCATGACGATGATCGACGACGTGTCGTCGGTCGATGGCGGCGCTCTGCGCATGGCGCGGGCCGCGGCCCCGCTGGTCGACGAAGCGATCGGTCTGGACATTCCCGCCGAGCGCGACCAGAAGTGGCAAGAAGCGATCGAGCGGCTGACCGACTGGCAACTCAATCCACCTGAGCCGCCGTCGGATCTCAAGGCCACCTTGCGCGATTACCAGGTCGCCGGCTACCAGTGGCTGGCCAAACTCAGCCATTGGGGACTGGGGGGCTGTTTGGCCGACGACATGGGTCTCGGTAAGACGGTGCAGACGTTGGGCGTGTTGCTGGACCGCGCCAACCAGGGACCGACGCTGATCGTTGCCCCGACCAGCGTCGGCGTGAACTGGACGCGCGAAACCGAACGCTTCGCTCCTTCGCTCAGGGCGCACCTGTACCGCGAACACGATCGCGATCAATTGATTCAGTCGGCCGGACCGGGCGACTTGATCATCACCAGCTATCAGATGCTGCAGCGCGACATCGATCGCGTCGCCAGCCGCTCATGGGCCACGCTGGTGCTCGATGAAGCCCAGTACATCAAGAATTTTCAGACCAAGACGAATCAAGCCGTACGGCGGCTGGATGTCGATTGGTGCGTGGCGCTCTCCGGCACGCCGCTGGAAAACCACCTGGGCGAACTGTGGAGCTTGATGCGTGTGCTTAGCCCCGGACTGCTCGGTTCCTGGGAACGCTTCCGCGAACGCTTTGGCGAGCCGATCGAGCGCGACAAGGACTCGCAGCGTTTGAAGGCGCTCGGACAAGTCGTGCGTCCGTTCATCCTGCGCCGCACCAAACAAGAAGTGCTGACCGAGCTGCCGCCGCGCACCGAAGTGGTGCTATCGGCTGAGCTCTCGCCGGCCGAGCGCAAACGCTATGACGCCGCTCGCATGGCGGCTCTGGCTGAACTGACGTCCAACAAGGGCGAGGAAAACGATCAGCAGAAGCGCATTCGCGTGCTGGCTTGGCTGACGCGATTGCGACAACTGTCCTGCCATCCCGGTCTGGTCGATCCGCGCTGGACCAAGTCGTCGGCGAAACTCGACTTGTTCCTGGAGACGGTCAACGAACTCCGCGACAACGATCACCGCGCGCTGGTCTTCAGCCAGTTCGTCCAGCACTTGAGCCTGGTGCGAGCCGCGCTGGACAAGCAAGGCATCAAGTACCAGTACCTCGATGGCAGCACGCCGCCGACCAAGCGCCAGGAAGCGGTCGATGCTTTCCAGCGCGGCGAAGGGGACCTGTTCCTGATCTCGCTCAAAGCGGGCGGCACGGGATTGAACCTGACCGCAGCCGACTACGTGTTGCACCTCGATCCCTGGTGGAACCCGGCGGTCGAAGATCAAGCGACCGACCGCGCCCATCGCATCGGCCAGTTGCGGCCGGTGACCGTCTACCGCCTGGTGGCCAAGGACACGATCGAGGAACAGATCCTGTCGCTGCACGAGAGCAAGCGCGAATTGCTGGCCGGGGTGCTCGACGGAGCCGACCGCGCGGCGAAGATGTCAACCCAAGAACTGGTCGACCTCATCCGCGACACGCATCAGCTCACCTCGCACACCTAACCTGACGCGTAAGCGAGGGACGAACCTGCGCGAGCGTCTTCCATTCTTCTTCGTGTCTTGGTGTCTTAGTGGTGATTCTGATTTGAACCACAAAGACACAAAGACACGACCTTTTTGTGTAATAGACAGCGATACGGAAAATCATGCCGCAAACGACACGGAATGTCGGTCCAGGTCCCAAGGAGGGAACGGTTCGCACTGCCGAAGGTTTAGTGCTTCAAGTTCCTGCAGGTTGGGAACTCCTGCCCCCGGGCGATGCGGGGCTGACGCGGCGCGTCAAAGCGGCCGGACCGACGTGGACGGTGCAAGAGAAGAAAGGCCGCAAGGTCTTTTCGCGCGGCGTGTGGGCGCCGGCTGCGCATATCGCGTCGGCCAAGGCTGCGCTTGAGAAAGAACGCAGCACTGAAGCGTATGCCAAGCGCCGTCAAGCAGCCGCGGTGCGTCGCGATCGCGAGCAAGCGGAGTATGTCGAAGACTTCGAAGCGGCCGTGCGGCAGTTCTTGCGGTTCGCCGACCGGTATCAGTCGCTGGCCGATCGCTTGGCTAAAGCGGTTACCGTTCATGCTACGCCGATCGGCTCGGGGACGGTTGCTCGCACCGAGCGGATTCCGATCGAAGAGCGAGCCGAATCGGCAGTGATCGCCTGGCTGCGGCATCAGACGACCGGCTACGACGATATGCACATCGAGCGCGTCAAAGGTCGACGCCGCGAAGTGCGGCGCATGCTCGCCGAACGCTCCCGCAAACTCTTGACCCTCTACCGCGCGGGCAAAGACGTCGACAACTGCCCAATCACCGCTGCGCTCGACAAACCCGCCGCCGCAGCTGAGTAGTATTATCTCCGCGCTCTCCGCGCCTCCGCGGTAAAAAATCGCCTTGGCTTTTGCTACGATGATTGCCGGCCCCGCCCCTACCCCGCAAGCCCAGAGTCGGCACATGGTCGAGTTTCCCGATTTCTTCCGCATCCGTCAAAAGTTCCCGCGCCCGGTCCTCAAGCACATACCATCGGCGGTTTACGCCGCGCTAAAGCAAGCCGGCTTGCCCGATCGCATTCAGCCGGGACAAACGGTGGCGATTACGGCCGGCAGCCGCGGCATTGCCAACATCGCCACGATCATTCGCAGCTGCGTCGACTTTTGCAAGGAACTCGGCGCCAAACCGTTCATCGTGCCGGCGATGGGGAGCCACGGCGGCGCGACATCCGAGGGGCAGCTCGGCGTCTTGCAGCGCTATGGCATCACGCCTGAGACGATGGGCTGCGAAGTGCGGAGCAGCATGGAAGTGATCGAGGTTTGTCGGGCTCGCGAAGGTTTTACCGTCTACTTCGACCGACATGCCAGCACGGCGGATCACGTGTTGGTGGTCAACCGCGTGAAATCGCACACTCGCTTCTACGGTCCGATCGAAAGCGGGCTGATGAAGATGATGCTCATCGGGCTGG
>JBQCEI010000450.1:0-8291 GCA_051960375.1 Aureliella sp.
TACCTGCTGGACTTGGTTAATTTGTAAGATGTTCGATATGTTGTATTCTACCTGTCGGTTGCGGGGCTTAGAATAAATCCGGCGCTGCTCGACGTGCTCGCCCGCCGCCTCGAAAAACTGAAAGCGGCCGGCAAGGAGCTGTATGCGTGGCTCGAGAACCCGAGCAACGTCCATCTTTCGGTCGCGGCGTCTTGCGACCATGTCGTGCTGGCCGACTTCGGCGGCGTCGATATGCCGTCTTCGTCGATGCAATCGATGTTTTATCGCGATGCCATGGAGATGTTCGGCGTGCATGCTTCGGTCGTTCGGGCGGGCGAATTCAAAGGAGCCGTCGAGCCGTTCTTGCATCATCAGATGAGCGACCATCTGCGGCAGCACTACACGGAAATGCTCAGCTCGATCAACGATGCCCAGGTCGACCGCATCGCGCGCGGTCGCGGGCTGACGGTCGCTCAAGTGCGCGAGCTGCAAAAGACGCGCTTGCTGCTCCCCGAGGAAGCACTCGCCAAAGGGCTCGTCGACCGGCTGGCTCCCTACGGATCGATGCAGGAAACGATCGATGCAATGATCGGCAAGTCGCTGGAGTGGACCAAGCCCAAGGCGGCTCCCAAACGCGAGATGTCGATGTTCGAGCTGATGGGCCGGCTGATGTCGGGCGATAAAAAGTCGACGACCACGACCAAAGACGACGCCATCGCCGTGCTGCATCTGAGCGGAGCGATCGAAGACGGCAAGAAACAATCGCCCGGCGCGATCGTGTCCGGTCCGATCATCACCACGATCGAAGACTTGGCCGATGACGAGATGGTCAAAGCGGTCGTCGTGCGCATCAACTCCCCCGGCGGCAGCGCCACGGCCAGCGAAGCCATCCGCCGCGCGCTGGCCGAACTGGCAAAGAAGAAACCGACCGTCATCTCGATGGGTGAAATGGCCGCATCGGGCGGTTACTGGATTTCCTGCATCGACCAACCGGTGTATGCCGAGAAGGGCACGATCACCGGCTCGATCGGTGTGTTCTCGCTCAAGATCAGCATGGGCGCGTTGCTGCGGCGCATCGGCGTCAATGTCGAATCGATCGCGCTGGACGATGCGGCCAAGAGCGATGCGATCGATCGTCCGTGGAGCGAACGCGACATGGAAGTGATGCAGAATTTCGTCGACGACGTGTATGGCAAGTTTTTGAAACTGGTCAGCAAGTCGCGAGATCTGCCGCTGGAGACGCTCGCGGACCTGGCCGGCGGCCGGGTGTGGTCGGGCACTCAGGCCAAGCAGTACAAACTGATCGACGAAATCGGCGGCTTGGATGATTGCCTGGCGGCGGTGGCCAAGAAAGCCAAGCTCGACAAGTACGAAGTCATTCATCGCCCGGTCGTCAAAACCGGGCTCGATCTGCTCGAGCTGCTCGGGGAAGACGACTCGAGCGACATCGAACTTCGCAGCTTGCTCTCGGGACCTGCGTTTCGGGCCGTGGCCCGCCAAGGCTTCGACCTCGGCGTGATCAACCTGCTGCTGCGGAGCGCCTTTGAGCGAAGCGCCGCCGTCCCGCAAGTCTGGGCCCTCTGCCCCAACGAGCTCCGCGTGCGCTGAGCATTTTTCTTCTCCGCGCTCTCCGCCTCTCCGCGGTAAAACTGATTTTTTACCGCGGAGGACGCGGAGAGCGCGGAGTAAAGAGCCCATCCCGAAGGTCTCTTGATGAAAGCCTACTGGATAAAGCCACGAAGTTGGGCCGGAGATTACGGGGACATACTACTTCACGGTTCGTCCTACACTGCCGGCGATGGTCACGAGGCGCCGCCTGGAACAACCGTATTAGAAGCGTGTCAGCCACACGACGCTGTGTTGCTGCCTGCCGGATCGCTTATCTGCACCGGTGAAGTGCTAAAGCAGCTTCGTGATGTAGGCATTCAAGTTAGTGCGTCCGAGGTTTGGCTTGAGACTCTCGTCAAAGTGCCGCTCAAAAAGTGGCTGGCGGCAGGCGAGCCGCGTTATCCACCTGGCGGCGAGCCAGAGACATATTTCATCAAGTGTCCGCTCGCAGACGACTTCGTGCCTGGATTCGGAAACGACCTGTACGACCTGAAGCCTGATTCAGACGTTTCCATCGCTGACGTGCCGTGGAGTATCAAAGATCGCGATCGCCCCATCCCGATTTTGACATCGAATTTGCCAAGCAACTTCGAATTGGCGGTGGGAAAGAAGAAACCGCATTCCTCGTTTGGCCCGTTTTTCTGCTCGCAGCGATTTGCCGATGTGTTAGCCAAGCTCGGCAGCGAAAACTTCGAACTAATTGAGATGCAGACTCCGTGAAGCCGTGCGCGGTACCAGACGCGGAGAGCGACTCTGCGATCTCTCCTCCCTATCTCCGCGTCTCTGCGTTAAAAAAACAGTGGTGCGAGCCGTTAGCGAAGGTCTCTTGCTTCGCAGACGCTCTCGGAAGCATAATGACGCTCCCCCGCCATGCGAGAGCGATCGCTTCCGTATCTTCCCGCCTTTGCCCTTTCCCGCCCGCACGGACGCGAACGCTCAAGCGGCCATCGTGCGCCATTGCAGTTGCTGCATGATTTCACCGAATCAGGAGCCCCAGAGTGAACTTACATGAAATGAGCTGGTCGAAAATCGCTGAAGTGCCGCGGACGACGCCGGTCGTCGTGCCGATCGCGGCGCTGGAGCAGCACGGTCATCATCTGCCGGTTTTTACCGACAGCATGTTGCTCGGCGAAGTTTGGCGCAGGGCTCATGAGCGACTGGGGGACAGCGTGCTGTCGCTGCCGCTGACGTGGCTTGGCAACTCGGATCACCATCTCGATTTTCCGGGCACGATCTCCGCGCCGCCCCGCGTCTATCTCGATATGCTTGGCGGCTTGATCGACAACTTGATCTTTCATGGCTTCACCCGCATCGTGCTCGTTAACGGCCATGGCGGCAACGATACGCCTGGTCGTCAGGCGGTCTTCGAAGCTCGGCAGCGCTACCGCGATCGCGACGACTTGCGACTCGTCTTCACGACCTACTGGGGTCTGGGTGGCAAGCCTTGGGAGAAGGAGCCCGCCTTGCATCAGCGCGAGATGGGGCACGCCTGCGAGTGGGAAACATCGATGATCCTGAGGATCGCTCCGCAGCTGGTCGGCGATTATCGCTCGGCGGCTGAAGTGCCGTTCGATCAACCGTACGCTCCAGCTTATCTCGGCTGGACCACCAAGGACCGATCCAAGCCCGGCCACATCGGCTCGCCCGCGCTGGCCACTACGGAAAAGGGCGAAGTCTTGTTTCAAGTCTTTGCCGACGACCTGGTGAAGCTGCTGCAAGAAATCGCGCGCAGATGATTTCCCTGCGCCCTCTGCGCGCCCTCTGCGTCTCTGCGTTAAAAAATCATTTACACAAGGGCCACATCAAATGCTCAACCGCAGAACATTCAATTCCCTCCTCGGTCTGGGCGCAGCCAGTTGTTTGACCGGCCACCCTCTTCTGGCCGCTCAGCCCAAGAAGCGGATCGCGTTCATCGGCACGGTCGTATTCAAGCACTCGCACGCTCAGCATTTTCTCGATCGCCTGGCGATGGGCTACACCTGGAACGGCGGATGGCAACAGCCGCGGCTGGAGATCGCCAGCGTCTATATCGACCAGTTCCCCGAAGACCGCGATATCGGCAAAGAGCGGCTGAAGCGTTACGGCTTGAAGCAAGCTGAATCGGTTCACGATGCGCTCACCCTCGGCGGTGACAAACTGGCTGTCGACGGCGTGGTGATCATCGGCGAACACGGCAAGTATCCCGTGAACGAAAAGGGCCAGACGCTTTATCCGCGCTACAAGTGGTTCAAAGAAGCGGTCAAGGTGTTCGAAAAGAGCGACCGCGCGGTTCCGATCTTCAACGACAAGCATCTGTCGACCGACTGGAAGGAGTGCCGCGAGATGGTCGCCGATGCGCATCGTTTAAAATTTCCTTTTCATGCCGGATCGTCGCTGCCGGTGACGCGGCGGTTGCCCGCGATCGACTTGCCGTGGGGAGCCGACTTGCGCGAAAGCGTCTGCGTGGCTTACGGCGGCATCGACAGCTACGATTTCCATGCGTTAGAGACCGCCCAGTGCATGTCCGAGCGGCGGCGCGGCGGCGAGGTCGGCGTGAAGAGCGTTCAGGCCCTGCGCGATGAGAAAGTGTGGAGCTACTTGGCCGAGCCCGCGCAAGCCCGCACGCGCAAGCTGCTGGTCAGCGCCCTTACCCGCAGCCACAATCTGCCGGTCGAGGACGGCTATCCGACCGACAAGGTTTCCTTTGAGTGGGCTCGCAAGGCGCTGCCGACGATCATCGGCTACTTCATCACTCACCGCGACGGCTTTAAAACGGCCGTGTTCATGACTGGCATTCGCGACTTCAACTACGCCGGAGCAATCGGCGGCAACGACGAGCTAATCAGCTGCCAGATGTATCTGCCGATGCCGGGCCACGGCTCGACGACGGCCGATTTCTTCAATCCGCTGACGCATTACCTCGAGGAGATGATTCTCGAGAACCAGCAGCCCTATCCGATCGAGCGAACGTTGCTCACTTCGGGCATGGTCATCGCCGCGGTCGATTCGCTGGACAAGGGAGGCGAGGTCGTTGAAACGCCCGACATGGGCGTCAAGTATTCGGTCCCCGACAAGTCGTACTTCTGGCGAACCTGAGCCTTCGACAGCCGCACGAAGGCGAGCAGGCCGACGATCATGATCCATTCGAAGAGGAACAGGTTCATGCTGGCCTCGATGGCTAGATGCAAGGCGATTCCCACGGCGATCGCCAAGCGGCGCGTGGGTTTCAGCCAAAGGGCGATCGGCAAGAAGATCTCGATCGCCACGACGCCCCATGTCTGCAGCTGGACGAGCCACATGGAATCGTACCAGGCGCTCAGCCCTGGCCAGCGACCGAAGTGATCGGCCATGTGGGACACGATGTAGAGCGCCGTACCATCGCGCCAGCTCGCGCCGTGCAGTTTTGTCCAGGCAGCCGAAGCGTAGATGATCGTCATCTGCAATTGGATCAACCGCAGCGCCCACGCATCGGCCGGCGTCGCCTTCGGTAGCGGCCGACGCGATAAGCGCCGCGCAAGCGACCAGCCACAATCCAGCGGCAGAAAGATCATCAGAAAAGCGAACATCCGAAATACGGTATCTTCGCCATCGCAGATCAGCGGGTTGCGATGCTGGAACGACACCAGCCATGCGAAGATGCAGGCCATCTGAAACCGCGACCAACATCCGATCAGCAGCAACACTGCCTGGACAAGCAGCACGCTCAAACAGCCGTAGATTACCGGCGCGGTCCCTGGCAACTCAAACAGCAGCGACCAGCGACGGCCGCCGCCAAGCTCCTGAGCCGTCTCCTGGCTCAACACCCCCGCATCGCCGAACCACACCTCGCCATCGCGCAGCCAAACGAGCGTGTACACGATCAGCAACGCGGCGTACGCGATGCGCAGCAGCGGAACCAGTCGCGGATCGCACGACTGGAACAGGAACGCATCGAGTCGCTCTTGAGCTCGCTGCCAAAGGCGCTTCATGGCGGGAACTATCGCTGCTGGGGATCGATCGGTTTGAGAGTATCGGTGGCGGGGCTGCGGTGTGAATAGGTCCGGTTGGCGACCGGCTCGGAACTAAACATCCACTCGGCCTCGTCGCGCTTGGGCAACGTGCCGTCATCGGGCAGGATCAGCCGCATGCGGGCGTGGTAGAGCCTCACGCTTGCGACGGGTGTCTCGCTTCGACGCGCCAGATAGTCGGCCAGGTCCTCTCGTGGCTCATCGCCCCAGACATTGGCAAGCCGGTTGAAATAATTCAGGTAACGAAAGCGCAAAAACTTTTCACGACTATCGACCTGGCTCCACAGCGGCGAGTTCCACTGCGTCTGCGTTCCATCGACATGTTCGATTTCCGCAGTGAACGAGCCGTTGTTCAGCACCGGATCGGGAGCAAACATCGACCACTCCCCTTGCCACAAACCGATTCGGCTGGTCACCGCCGAAACGATTTGTCGCGGCTTGGCCAGCCAGCTCCACGAGGACGGTGACGAATCGATGATCAGGCCGGCGGCGACGAACACCGCAAACGCTCGCGCCGCGCGGCGGCGCCTCGCCACTTGTCTCGCTTGGCGGTGCGGTTCGCCGGGCGAACTCGTTTGATGTGGATGGAAAGCCTGGTCGGGCGCGACCTGGTTCATGGCGGATTCTCGTCAAAGGCCGATCTAACTGGTCCTCGATCTATTGTGACGCGTCGGTGCACCGATTTCGCTATTTTTAACGTAGAGACGCAGAGGAAGAGAGCCGAGGACGCAGAGGACGTTGGCTTACCACCTGTTGGTCGCATGCCCTGAGTCGATCAGATGCTGGGCTTCGGCGCTCAGGCCGTAGGGGATGTTGGGTTGGTTCAGTTCGAGGAACACCGTGTAGCGCGAGTGCTCGGCGGTCGCATAGATGATCGGTGCCGGCGCGACGTGCAAGACGCTGGTGGGGGCTCCGTTCCACTTGATCAAGTACAACCCGCCACCCAAAGCCGGTTCTTGATGCAACTGATAAAACTGCTGCAACGTCTGCACGACCTGTGCGGGATCGCCAGTCAGGGCATGGATCTTCAGCCGCTGCAGGCGCTGATAGCGGTCGAAGTAATACGTCAGCGTCCCGGCCAGATCACCGACCTCGGTGCCGGTGACTAGCGGCACGCGCAGCCCGTCCAGGCTCATGTCGGCCAGCACCGTGCTGACGCGCGAGAAGTGTTGTGGCACCCACACGGGCGTAATGTCAAAACGCAGCACTTCGCGGAGGTCGCTTATCTCCGTGCCGGTCAGCGCGGGAGCCGGTTCGAGCGCTTGCAGCTGCTCGACTGTCGGCGTGCCGAGATTGAAGTTCCACAGGTCTTGGGTGGTCGCCTTGGGCGTATAGCCATTTGGCGCGGCGGCTGGGGCGCTCGGCTCCGCGCCCATGAAGCTGCTCGCGGTCTGCCGTGCGGCTTGCCCGGCTTCGGTCTCATACAACACATACGGACCGCCGGCCGCACCGGCCAGCAGCAGCGCACCCAAGGCGGGCTTTTTTGTCAGCAGTGACGTCAGCATGCGGACTCTCCCACTTCCAGCTCGACGAAATCCCTTCTCTAATGTCGGCCGGTTCGAGGACAACTTTTCCGTCGAATGCTGCTCGCTGATTCGGCTGGTACATTTGGCAAGTCGATCGCCTCTCCCTTGGCAATTGCCGTTTTTTTGTCGTCGAGAACTTGCAAAGCTGTATTCGCGCGCTGTGCGCGTTTTTTAACCGCGGAGGACGCGGGAATCGCGGAGGAGGAGCGAGCAGGACTTATGACCGTTGACGATTCCTGGGTATGGCTCGCGCGCGAGGGGCACGAGATGCTCGGCCGTGCGCGCGTGCTCAGCCACGCGCCGCTGCGCATCGAGTGGCCAGACGTGCGACTGGCCGAGTGGCAGCGAGCGATGTTGGAAGAGCAAGTGCGGTTTCGCATCCGCAGCCGCGATCGCTTCACTGATCCGGAGAGTTGGCTGTGGACCGACCGCAGTTTGCAACAGGCCAGCGATGGGTTATCGGCCAGTTACAAAGCGAGCTTATTTGCGCCGGAGTTGCCGGTGATCGATGCTTGTTGCGGCGCGGGGGCCGATCTCGTGGCTTTCGCGCAGCAGCATCGCGTGTGCGGCATCGATCGCGATCGACGGCTGGCTCTGCTAGCGCGAGCGAACCTGCGCGCACATCGGCTCGAGGGCGACGTGTGCGTTGCCGAGCTGCCGGCCAGCATCGGCGACATCTCGCATGCCGCTCTGCACATCGATCCCGATCGCCGCTCGGGCGAAGAGCGCAGCACCCGCACAATTCATGGCGAAGCGTTCAGTCCGTCGCTCGCAGAATCGATGGCGCTGGGCGAGCGAGCGCGAGCTGCAGTCATCAAACTCGCCCCGGCCACTGAGTTCGAAGCAGAGACTCTCGGCGGCCAGTGGCGACGCAGTTGGTTGGGCTCGACGCGCGGCTGCCCGCAGCAATTGCTGCTGCGCGGCCAGACGCAGTTGCAGATCGCCCAAGGCCAGGTGGCAGCCATACTTTGTCGGCACGCAGCGCCGGCCGAGGTTTACTGCGGCGTCGCTTCGACATCCTGCTCCTTCGTGGAAGAGCCGGAGGAATATATCTACGAACCGCATCCGCCGCTGTACGCTGCTCACCTGGCGGCTACCTGGGCATCTGAGCACGACGCGTCGGCGCTCTCGAGCGCTCGCGGTTATTTTACAGGCGACCGCCCGCTCGCATCCTCTTGGGCGCAAACGTTTC
>JBQCEI010000451.1:0-8711 GCA_051960375.1 Aureliella sp.
CGCAACAACTGATCCCCAAGGCGTCAGAACGCAATCCAGACGTTAACGCGTGGGCCTCCGACCCGATGCTGGCAGCCGACGGAGTGACGCTGGCGTTTTGCTCGGACCGCAAGCGATCCTTTTGGTATGACGTGTGCGTCACTGGGGCTGACCAAGAGCCGAAATGCTTGGTGGGCGATGAATCGCGCTACAACCGATATCCCGATTTCTTCCCCGAGGGGGATCGCATCTTGTTTATGGCGGGAACGGAATTCAGTGCAGGCAATAGGCCGGTGTATAGTCTCTGGGAGGTTTCGCTCGACGGACAAACTCAGGAGATTGCCCCGTCGGATTTGTTCACCCATCCGATGCGCTGGGTGGCCGAGCAGAAAGTACCATCAAACGCTCAACCGAAGTCACCGTAGCCGCGCGGCGTCGCCTTGGACAAACATTCTTTCGCAACTGAGTACTCGGCGTTCATCCCTAAAAACGTCACCCGGATCGCAATGACAACCAGATGGCGGCAAGTGGGACGGGTCATCCAAATTCTCGACATCGAGTTGCGCGGCCTTGCACTATTGATCGATCTGAAACTAAGCGACTTCCCGTCAGATCTCGAAATACGCATCGGTGACCGCGTACGCATATCGCAAGGGGACGGCCGACAAGTCGATACGCAGGTGTGCGGCGTCGAGCTTCGTCCCCTGTTGACTTTACTGCTGCCGCTGGGCACCGATTGGCAAGGCATGATCGGCGCGACCGTCGCCTTGTCTCCTTCGGAAACACATGAACCATAGCAGTAATCCGTTACCTGAATGAGCCGCGTGTTAGCCCGAGGTTTGCCGCGCTTTACGGCATGGGACCGGACGCGAACGCGTGCCGGCTGATCAAAGCAGCAGGCATCCCAGCCCGCCGGGCTGGTCTAGGGAACTGTGGGCCTTGGCCCGAACAGCGCCGATGCTGCAATGGGACCACCGTACTCCAAAGTCAAAACTCAATTGGTGCAAATCGAACAATGTTGGTCGCAAAGCGTTTTCTAGTTGCAGTCTCTCTTACTGCCGCTATTGCGTTGATCGTAGCGGCGTGGGTGCATGCGCGCGCCTCATCTGCCGGATCGGTATGCGCTGAGAATCTGCGTCAGATCGGACTCGGCCTGGCAAACTATGAATCGGTATGGAAGAAGTACCCGCCTGCATCGCTCGGCGGGCACAGTTGGCGAATCCGCTGCGTGCCGATGTTGATCTCTTCGCCTCTCTATTCGAACTACGACTTTGATCAGCGCTGGGACTCGGACGACAACATGACCGTTGACCAGCGTCCCATCCCTTACGGCAAAGGACCGCCGGAAATCGCCCGAACGGAGTCGATTGTGGGAATGCCTTTCGCCTACCAATGCGAAAGCGGCCTGGGTACTCACTCGACGGCGTTCCTGATGGTCGTAGGTCCCGATGCGTTCGGGATGCCGGAAGAATGTCGAGCCGCTCGCGAAATCACCGACAATCTCGAAACTGTCATTGGGCGCTTCAGAAGGTACCAGCCATGGGCGCTTCAAAGAGTACCAGTTTGTGAGAGTTAGTTGGTAAGAAGAAGCGTGGTACTGTTTGCCGGGTTATTCTTCGGCGCTGGACCCGGTGGGCGCTTTGGTACTTTTTGGATTCTTGCGGGAGATTTCTAGGCGGTAGCTCTTGCCGGTGATCTGGATGATTTCCGAGCGATGCAGGAAGCGGTCGAGGATGGCTGTGGCGCTGGGGACGTCGCCGATCAGCTTGCCCCATTCTTCCAGTGGCCGGTTGCTGGTCATCATCGTGCTGCGCAGTTCATGGCGACGCATGACGATCTCGAAGAGGTACTCGCCCGAGCGTTTGGGAAGCTGCTTCATGCCCATGTCGTCGATGATCAGCAGGTCGGGCTTGAGGTACCGCTGCAGGATGCGTTCATGGCCTTCCATTGCCTCATCGTGCAGGAAGTCGCGGACGACGTCGAAGATCGAGCGGTAGTAGACGGTAAAGCCGCTGCGGATCGCAGCCAGTCCCACCGCTTGCACCAGATGGCTCTTTCCGGTTCCGGGCGGTCCCAGCCAGAGAACGTCCCGGTGCTCGCGGATGAAGTGGCAGGTCGCCAGTTCATACACGTGGTTCTTCTTGATCGATGGATTGAAGCTGAAGTCGAAGTCCTCAAGCCGCTTCTGATCTCGGAAGCTCGCCGCCGTGATGCGTTTGGAGATCAGCCGGTCGTTGCGAGTGAGCAGCTCGTCCTGCAGGATCAGCTCGAGGAACTCGCGATGGGTCAGGTGGTTGCTGGCCGCTTCATGCAAGCGGATCTCTAGAGAGGTTCCCAGGCCCGAGAGGCGTAGCTTACGAAGCAACGGGGCGAGCGTGTCGGTCATGTGCTGGCTCCTTCTTGGATGGCCGTGCGGATAAAGGTCTGATACTCAGAGACCGATCGAATGATCGGATGCTCTTCCATGAACTCCATGGTCTGTTGCGCTGCAGCGGTGCGCTGTTCCACCAGCCGCCTGACGACGCGATAGTGGTAAGCGCCGCTGCGCCATGCTGTGTCGCAAGCGCGGTCGATCTGGTCGTGCGGGTACTTCTTGCTGAGGCTCAGCAGGCCTTGCAGCACGCGAGCGGACTGAATGCCGCGCTGCTTGATGACCGCCTCTGCCCAGCGCGTCGCCGAGCGGCCCAAAAACCTTATTTTTCTCAGTAAAGCTTCGGCTCCTCGCTCCACTGCATCGATCTTCGCATCGGCGATGTGCTCGCCCAGCGTGCTGAAGCGGCCGGGCTCTTTCTTGCAGTGCAGAGCGATGCTCTCCATGCGCTGGTTGAGAATCCTCACCGTCTGGCTGTTCCAGCGCACCCACACCGTTCGTCCCAGATACTCGGGCGGCACCGAGTAGTAAGCGTTCTCTACGGCCACATGACCATCGCGATAGACCTTGCGCCGCTTCTCGTGATAGAACGGAAAGCGCTCGGCGGGCAGCGGCCCCAAGGCTGGTCGCTCGAGCGCCTCGAAGAGCTGCCGCACGTGCTTCTTGGTCGTACCGTGAATGCGCGTATCCGCGGTCGTGCTCTCCCAGCGCTCGAGGTGCTGGTTCTGCTCAGCCAGGCTCTCGAAGTGATGTCCTCGAAGCGCGTTCTCCTGCACGTAGTCGACGCCGCGCTCGACCTTGCCCTTGTGGCGCGGCATGGCCGGTCGCGTCGGGATAAACGAGAAGCCGTAGTGCTTGGAGAACTCGAGGATCTTGGGGTTGATCTCTGGATCGTACCAGTCGGCCGCCTTGACCGCGCACTTGGCATTGTCGAAGACGACGATCCGCGGCACGCCGCCCAGCCGCCAGAAGGCGTTCTCCAAGACGCGAATGAAGTTCTCTGTGGTCTGCTGCGCGACCGCCTCGGTGTAGCCCTTGCGCGAGAAGCTCAGGACGGCTCGAAAGACATGGCTCTTGCGCTGCTTGCCCTCGTGATCGGTCCACGGGCGTCCCTGCCCGAAGTCGACTTGCATCTCGCTGCCGGGCTCGACTTCCATGCGCCGAAACGGAAGCTCTGAGCCGGTGCCGAGCCGCTCGACGAAGCGCCGCACCGACCAGTACTTGCCGGCGAAACCGTGCTCGGACACCAGGTCCTGGTAGATGCGCTGAGCGTGCAAGCCCAGCTCGAGCTTCTCGAGGATGATCTCTCGAAAGGGCTCGCACAGACTGCGAGATGATTGGGCCTCAGGCGGCTCACCCGTGCCTTCCGAGCCGGTGGGCGCCTTGGTATCTTTTGGCTCGTCCGACCCGATGGGCGCTTCGCCGGTGGGCGCCGTGGTACCTTTTGCCCGCTGAGCCGCCAAGTGGTTGCGTACCGCATTGCGCGAGACGCCCAGCGCCCGAGCAATCGCTCGCTCAGACATCCCCGAAGCGTGTAAGTTCCCAATCGCCAGTGACTTATCCATTCCCAGTTGATTTGCCATGCGGTGCCTCCTAGCCGGTTTTCAGCATCTGAAAACCGCCTATGGGACACTCGCATGCCTTCCTGCTTCAACTGGTACCTTTTCAGGCGCCCTTCACTGGTACCTTTTGGGCGCCCACTGACAGAAACCACGATCGCCGTGGCCGAGACAGCCAGGCGCGACATTCACTGGCTGCATCCGATGGATCTCCACACCGAAACGATGTCCTACCAGGTCAATAGCGGCCCGTTGTCGATTTCGAGCTCGCGACCCGGCGGACCTCTCGTCCTATTCTGCGATGGCGCGGTGTTTCAACTGCAGTCGAGCATTCCCGAAGCGACACTGCGCGCCATGCTCACGATTAACGGTGGTGAGCGACTGGATCGAGCAGAGTTGATCCACGACGGCTTCCTTCGACCAGTGGAAGACTAGGAACACAAGCAGAGGTCACACAGATCGCAGAGAAAGACCCAAGCAGCAGCCTCTGTGCCTCTGTGTTTCTGTGTTTCCTTCCTTATGATGAACGCTAGTCCGTCGTTAAAGAAGCAGCTTTGATCGAGCGAGGCACATCATGGTGGACAATCTCATCGACATTGACCTGTTCGCCGACGAACTGGCCGCGGCCACCGAGCAGTTCTGCTCTCACTTGTTCTCGAAGGTGGGCAGGGATTCGGTCTATGGAGTTGCACTTGGTGCGTTTGACGATCTAGCCGGGATTTACCCGAAGGCTTCGACCGAAGCGGGGTTTGCCGAGCGCAGGGACAAACTGCTCTCCAATGAGCAGCAGCGCGCTTGGCTCGCAGAGCGGGGGATCGACTTGGAGAAAACTATCCTGGGCGATGAACGCTGGAGTCCCTTTGAATGGGAATACGGCGAAGCAGCAGATATGCGATTCTATGCCAAGGCCAATGGCTTGCTCGAATCGACGGTGAATTCTCTAGCCGACACGGAGGGACCGGGAAGCTGGCGCTATTTCACCGCGGAGGTTCACGCATCTTCGGCGCTCGCGCTGAAACGCTTGCGCGATGCCGGTGTGTTTGACCGAGCCAATGGGCAGATCACGCTCTTTTGCTCGAAGCATGCATCGTCGGATGCCATTTGGCTCGAGCGCGAGTCGGCTCGCTTTCTGAATACTCCCGAGGCATACGAGCGATTCAAGCGAGAACGCATTGACTGGATCACCGATGAAAACTCGCACGATGACATTGCGACCGCAATCTTTTGCGAAATCCTAGCGCTGGCAGCCCCTGCGGGAAAGCCAGCCCCGCGCGGCCGTTACGAATGGTGGCATCGCTTAGAAAAAGAAATGGCTGCCGATCGAGCAAAAGCCGAAGCACCTTTCTCGCGCAAACGCCCGCATACCGGTCCGCCATGTCCCCAGTGCGGAGCCCCCCTCCGAACGCCGCTTGCACGACAATGCGTAGCCTGCGGCGCAAAATGGCATTAGCATTGCGGCCCCCCAAAAAAGGCTCGTCTCGAGCTTTAGTGGCTTTGTGTGCCACTGGCCTTAGCCAGTGTCTTCCCTTTCGAAGAGTGAAGTGCGGCGGAGAGATCAGTTCTCCAAACTCGAGCGGCATTCAAGGCGTGACTCCTTTTACCAAGGACTTTTTGGCATTAGAAGGGATCGTTCTACTTGTTCGCTTTTAACTTCGAGAGTGAAGACACTGGCTAAGGCCGAATGGCACACAAGCCACGAGTCAATTGCAGTAGCCATTAAACAAAACTCGGCCGCGTTTGAGATGAGCCAAAAGCATTTTCAGAATCGATCTCGCCTTTGCGCATCGAGACACTTCCGAAAGAAGAAGATTGGTCAGTCCGGGTCGATGGAGCCTCTGGCAGACTGTATGCTGAACCGCATGCCGGTGCGCATCGCGATGATCGATGACGATGCTGCCGCGCTTCAACTTTTCCAAGCAACATTGGTGTAGCCGCGGCTCGCTTAGCCGCGGCGTTATGTGCGAAGGGGAGAGTTCATGGGACTATTCGACTTTCTCAAGCGAAAACCTGCGCCGCCACCGGAAGAGGATGGTCCGTCACCGGACTACGCTTTCGCTCATTACGCGCTGCGACAAGTTGCTCTATCCGATCCACTGAGCTGTCTAGCAGTCCTGGCTTCTCCCGACGCAGAACGATTCATCGACGCTCTTCTCCAAGACGTTGCCGACAACTGCGGCCGCAAGACATCGTTCGATGCGTCTTCCGTTAAAATCCATCCCGTGCGTGTCAACACTAATCCGTGCGCGGTAATCGTGCTTCCGGAGCCGAGAGAGATAGCTGAGGCGCATATGGTTGCTCTCGTTGTGCCGATCGACACATCGTCCGATGAACCGCCCGACATGGACAAGATCCAGGCTCGCTACTTCACGCTCGAAAAAGGCTATTCACTGACCAACGAACCTCGAACGGTTTTTGCCGAGTGGGAAGCCGACCGTCACTTGAACTATGGCGACGACCCCGAACCGACGGTTGAGGCATTCGTGAGGCGATTGGAGACCGTTTGAATTTCGTCCTTCCAATGCATCGCAAAAGTATGACGAGCCGATCGGTAATTCGGGGCACCCGCCATGCGTCTTAGCACACCGACGGCTACTCCTTCGCGGCTTCGCGCCTTCGCGTTAAAACCAATGCATATTCGGTCTCACGCGAAGACGCGAAGACGCAAAAAGAGGGAGGAACCGATAATTGTCGCGGACCGTCTCGCCGTACTAGCGTTATCGAGAAGGAGTACCGCGTGCGAGTAGCGAGTCACCTACCCAACATCGCCTTGGCGATCATAGCCCTGGTTTTGATCATGGCGGTTATCCGAAGCCGCAACTTGGCGATTGAGAAATCCGCAATCTACATGCCTTGCCAGCCGGCAGAAGCCCAGATGCTCTTGGAGATCGATGTTCAACATCCCATCGGCTTCTTCAACACCGAACAGATATATCTCAAAAAGGTCGATCAATTGCCTGATGAGTTCTTTAGCAACGGACATTACGGTTGCGGAATCGGCTCGGATGCGACGCAGACGATTCTGTGTGGCAAGGTCATCGATTTCCACACCGCGACACCAGGGAAAATTCGGCTTAATGTCTCTGTACACTGCATCACACATGCCCTGGGCGCTCAACCCGGAACACCTCCTTTAATTTACGACGAACTGGACCAAGTGGTTACGATTCCAGCATTTGGCACATCTGTCCAACGGTTCGGTAAGTTTACGATTTCAAGCAACATAAAACCGGTCAGTCAACTGGTTTTAACGCAGAGACGCAGAGGGGCGGACGCAGAGAGCGCGGAGAAGATGCTTTCTTCTCTGAAAACGACTTCGGCGAAATTCCTTCGACGGAAGACGGCGACGACTAAGCGGGCTCCAGCGGGTGCTTACGATTCGGGTGCAGCCGGCTTGTTCTCACGCGCTGGCGCCAGGCTGCGAAGGGAATGACAAGGCATGGGGTTCGAGCCGGTCTATACAATGCCCGACTGGTACGATGGACCGCGCGGCGGCGTGGCCAGCTTCAACGGCAAACCGCACGTGTACCAGTCGTGTTGGAACGACATCGGCTCGCACGAAGAGGACGTCTTTTTGCTTTCGGAAATATCGCAGGAAACGCTGGCACTGGCGATTGAGGACTGGGAGATCTGGCTGAGATGGCGGGCTGCTTTCGACAGAGGGGAGACGACGATTGATACCCATCCCTGCCTGCCGGAAGATCGGGCTCGGCACGAGGAACTGGAACGTCGCTTAAAGACGGAGCTGGCGCTCAACGAGTCGCTCGCGCTGGCGGCGACGGCGGAATTCCGTTACCGGGATAAGGCGGCCGAAGTGCAATGGACGGTCATCACGCTAGAACCGCGCATGGACCGACGCGTCCATTACCGCTGGGCTTCGTCCGACGAACCAGATCATACTCTGGACACAGGCGACGGAGTTTCGTGAACTTATCGCCGACTGAGCCGAGCTGCCGCAGGCACCCTATCGGTCGATCACCGCGACTGGCGGGGCCGCCCAACGCAACGAACTGAGGGACATCGATGGACCTAGGTGATCAGCTCCAAAAGCTCAACGATCTTCGCCGGCAAGGAGCGCTCTCCGACGAGGAGTTTGCCGTTGCCAAGCAGAAGCTTTTAGGGGAGCCGCCGAGCCGGTTCGGTAATGAGCAACTGGACGATCTCAGCCTGCAGAACGAGCTTTTGCAGCTCGATCGCGCTTGGGAAATGGAACGCGAAAACTACATGGTGACGGGGCGCTACGGCCAGCGGTACATTCCCGACAAAGCGACCATCATCCCCGGCAGTCTCATGGTCATAGCAGGCGGCAGCCTCTGGACTGTCATGGCGGTGACCATCGGCGGCTTTGGTCAGCGCGGCGCATTCTCACTGGCCTTTCCGCTCTTCGGGGTCATCTTCGTCTTGGTGGGCATATGGTCGAGCGTGAATGCGTTTTCGAAGGCCGGCCAGTATCAGCAAGCCTTCGACAATTACCAGGGGCGCCGCCAGGAACTGCTGAGCCGGCGATAACTGCTAAAGACCGCCCAGCCCCGCGGCCCGTCTATCTTCTCCGCGCTCTCCGCGTTCTCCGCGGTTAAAACCAAAGTAAAAGCATCAACGACTCAAATGCTCGAAGATCTCGATACCATTCCGTGGGAGACATTGCGGCACGCTTACGGTGTTGCGAGCAACATCCCGGAACGCATCCGCGCCGTCGCCTCGTCGCGTGGCGCCGCGCAGATAGCGGCAATTAATGAACTGGGCAACGATATCTGTCACCAAGGCTCAGCGTGCAGCGCTACCATTCCGTGCATTCCGTTTATCTG
>JBQCEI010000452.1:0-5003 GCA_051960375.1 Aureliella sp.
GGTTCAGGGTCGCCTTCGTAGTCTTTGCCGTTGACGGTTGTTTTGTTGCGAATCGAGACGCCCGCAACGGTTCCGTCATCTTTGAATCGTGCTAGAAGCTCGTACGCAGCCATTAAACCACCACTGAGTTGTCGTGAACAAAGAGCCAACCCGCGCCGTCCGAGTACGCGAGCTTTTGGCCGCGGTCCGTGATGCGCAGCACCTTGCCGGCATTGGCGGAAGCGCTGGGTAAAGTCGCAAATATATAGGGGCCGAGCGACACGGACGCACTGAAGGCGGCGGAGCCGTCGGTCGAGAACTGCACGGATTGCACACCGGCCGGCGTGATGCGAATTGGTACGCCGGGCTGCGACCACAATTCCAATAAACGTCCACCGTAGCTGGCTGTGTCGTAATGTTTTAACCCGGCCAATTTGCCTTCCGCTGTCTGGAGCTGGACTGACATCAACTGACCTGATTGCAGCTGCGAGAAAGTGAAGACGCCCGCGTAGTCGGTCTCCCACTTGCTCGTACCGGCACTGACTGTTGACCAACGATTAGCCCCAACACCATTTAGCGCAAGCGATCCGTTTACCTGGAGCTTATTCACTCCATCATCTGTGCCTTTGCCTACGGATACATTGCCTGTCGCGTCACTGACTACGATGCAATATCGGCCCGTTGTCAATGGGTTGCCTTGCACCCACGCGAAACCCTTGTCAACAGGATTCACAAAAGCCGTGTAATTGCCGGTGCTGAGAGCCGGCGCGTTGACCCCCGATTGAAAATAGAAACCCGCCGACCATGCCGCTGGCTTGATTACATAGGACGGGTAAGTGCCAGAGATTTTGGCATCGCCAGCAACAAACAACTTGGCGTTTGGACTGTCGTTAGTTGCCCCACCGGCCAACACCGCGCCACTAAAGGCGGCTGACGTTCCGTTTAGTTGTCCCGTCAGCGTTCCGCCGCTCAGTGCCAACGCATCGGTAATGCCATAGCCGGCCAGCGTCGTCGCCTTGTCGGCCTTGCCGGCAAGCGCCGCGTTTATTTCCGCTTCGGTAAAGTACCGATCGTCGTGAGTGTGGCCGACGTCTGATTTTCCGGACAAACTCGCATCGACTTCTGACTCGGTGTAGTACCGATCGTCGAGCGTATTGACGCCAACGAGAATAGCGCCGCTATTCGGATCGCGAGACGGCTTGCCGCCGGTCTGGGCCGTGATGCCGAGGACCGATGCTAAGTCGGAATCTTCAAATGGCGTTTGGACGAGCATTTTTTAGCGCTCTTCTCCGGCGGGAATCACGGGGGCTGCGTCGGCAAGCCCTTTGTTTCTGATGAGTGGTGCGAGCACGGAACGGAGCCCCCGCGAAAATAGTAGCGGCAAAAGCAATAACGGCCGTAGGAGCGGCAACGCGGGAATCGTAACACTGTGCCATGATGAGCACCGAGCGGAAGAATTGGCATTGCCGATTTACTTTCGAGCGCTTCTCACAAAACAAAGCGGCGAACATAAGCGAAGGATTCGCGCCCGATCGGTTTAAAAAAGCCCGATCGGCCGGCAAGGATGCCGGCGCCGCTTTTTTGTTTTTCTCGCTAGTGCCCACGGATGGAAACATGCGAAAGACGGAAGCGTCGGAGCGCCGGCTCTCTGCCCTCTGGTGCGCCCTTGGCTACGCGGCCAAGAAGCGCGGCGACCGCGACTTTGTAGGGGACGGAACCTCTACCAAAGTCGACGTCGAGATTACCGGCCGCGTCGGCCCGTACCCCGTCTCCGACGAGCTCGTCGGCGTGCTGGACATCGGCAAGACGCAAACGACCGAAACGACCGCGGCCGCTCCGGCCGAGCTCGTCGTCGCGCTCTTGCTCGACGAGCTCGGAAGCGACGACCGGCAAGCCCGCTTTATGGCCCGCCTGGTCGAGCACGTTTCCCGACACAATTGCCTACCGGAGACCGACCCGGCAACGGCGACCCGCGCGTCGAACTTCCTCAAATGTCTGAGAACCAAGAGCGAGAAGCCAAAGCGCGGCGACCTCGTCTTTGTGCTCAAGGCGGTCGCCGCTTTGTTTCTGGCTATCCTCTTTACCGGCTGCGCTGTCGAACCGCCGCGGCCGCTGACCCGGCCGCGACCGCCGCCGCCGGCCGAAGTGCCCGTCGTCGACTTGCCGGCCGTCTTGCGCGAATGGAACTGGACCGACCGAAACGGCTCTGGCTCGTGCGTGCACGCCTCGAGCGTCTACCACTTCAGGTGGCAAAATCAACTCGAGCTTGCCGCCTGGTGGCGCCAAACGCACGCCGGCGGCGAGACCGCGAGCTCGATCCAAAGCTATTGGCGACAAGCCGGCATTCGCTATAGCTGCACCGAGAACGGCGACCCGGCTTTTTTGGAATGGGCAACGCGCACTCGACGCGGCGCGATCATCTGGTTTTTCCCGAGCCATTGCGTGCACTTCTGCGGCTTCTCGACCGTCGACGGCCAAAGCTATGCGCTTCTCTGCGACAACAACCGGATCGAGAAATATATTCGCGTTCCGCGTGAAGAATTTTTGCGCCGCTGGAAGGAATACGGCGGCTTTGCGTGTACGGCATTGTTTGCCCCCGCGCCGCCCCTGCCTTGGCAATGTTATGAAGTCGTCGAGTAGAAAAGGAACTCTACACAATGAAACCGAAAACCCGTTTTCCCCTGGCGGCGCTGGCCGTCGCCGTGCTGTCGTGCTTGGCCTTTGTCGGCACCGGCTGCTACTACTCGGCCGACCATAGCCACCCGAGCGGCGCGCGCTCGCGGCCGTGCCCGCCGCACTCGCCGCATTGCCCCGACGCGCACAACCACCAAAACGACCGCCGGCCGTTCCGCTTTGGCCTAATCAACCGCGAAGAGCGAAACGACGAGGTAAAAGAGGGCGCCGCGGCCGCGGCCGTCGCTGCCAAGAAAAGCCAAGAGACGAAAGGCCAAACCGGCCAAGCCAAAAGCGACGACGAGGCAAAAGAGGGCCGATTCCCGCGGCTGCTGGCCGGCCCGCCGCGATATACAAACCCGGTCTATGTCGTCCCACGCGGCCCGACCTACTACTGCCCCAACTGTCCGAGTTACCCGCGAGCCCCCGGCGTCCCCGCAATCGACTTTGGGCCGCCGACGCAATTCAATCCCGGCTACCCGCTGCTCTACCCGTACTCGCCCTACTACCGGCCCGTGCCCGAGCAACCCCGCGTCCCGAGTTATACGCCCCGTTCGCCCGACTTTTCGCGGGCGCCTCGAGGGGAAGTAAAAACCGGCGGCTTTGCGTGCTCTCACTGCGGCCGGATCACTGTGGGCGACCAATGGGCGACCGACTGGATTGACGGCGAGCCCGTCACGTTTTGTTGTCGCGCGTGCTGGGAAACCATGAGCCCGATCGAGCGCCGCGCATGCTTTGAAAATTGGACCCGCCGGCAAGCAACCACGGCCCGCCCCGGCTTCGGAGCTCCGGCCGGCAACTATCCCCGTAAATAAGGCGCCGGGCATACTGCCCCGAGCGCGAAACACACCCCAAAAAGGCCCCCAACCGTGCAAAGCCCGCGAGTATCTGGAAATAACGTACTGCTGTCGGCCGTCGCCTGCGTGCTCGTGGCACTCGTCGGCGGCGGCGTCTGTTGCTGCTGCTACATGCTCGGCAAAGAGCACAAGTCGAAACACGGCGTCAAAATCGACGTCGAATACGGCAAGTTTGAGAAGCCGCCCGAAACGCCGTAAGGCAAACCCCGCGCAACCCCAAAACCCTACACACCGCCCCGGCGAAGGACCGCCCCAAAATGACCGGCTGGATATTCTTTTTGCTCTCTGCGCTCGCAAACGCCTATCTAGTCGTGCTGCTCAAAGACGCCTACCGGCGGCTCGAGACGCAACGCGAAGCCCGCAAGAGCGCCGACGAACTTATCGCGCATTACCGCAAATGGTACGGCAACATATCGACGGCAAACGGCAAGCTCTACTCGCAAATCGTCGGCTTGCGCCAACGAATCAACGAGCTCGGCCACTTGGCGGCCGAAATCGGATGCAAAGCCGCCGCGCCGCTGTCGGCTCTGCTCTTGGCCTTTGTCCTCTCCGGATCGGCAAGCGCGCAACAAGTGAGCCCGCCGCCGGAGGATGCCGGCCGGCCTTGGCTGGTCGTCATCACGCACAAGACGCCGGGCCCTCAAGAGCAAATGTTGCTCGACCTGGTCGCCCGCGACGAGAACCTCGCCGCGATCCGCAAGCAATGCCAGTACGCGCACTATGACAACGAGAACCCGCTCTATACACAAAGATACGCCAAGAGCTTTGGACAAAAGCCGCTTCCGGTCGTCTTGCTCCAACGTGCCGACGGCGGCGTTTTGTATCTGGCGAGCGGCGACAACGTGCCCGACTCCGGCCGCGAGCTTTTCGACCAAATGAAATACTACTCAAGCCTCGCACCGACGCGCGACTCGCGAGACTCAGTCGGCCACTACGGCGCGCCGAATTACTCGCCGTACACCGACACGCGGCCCTTTAGCCAATGCCCCGGCCCGTACTGTCCGAATCCCGGCCCGCGCTGCCCCGACGGCGACACCTGCCCGATTGTGCCCGGCGTGCCAAATCTTAACCCGTTCGACGGCGGCGGCGGCTTGCACCTGCCCGACTCGACCGAGCATTTGCACCGGCGGCCGCTGGCCGACACGGCGAGCGGTTTGTTTTACCTGGCTGTCGCCGGGTTTGCTGTGCTGTGCCTGTTTGTCGGCTGTTGCGTTATCGCGATCGCGATAGCGTCATGGGCCGCGACCCGGCCGCCAAAATCCTAGTCCAACCCTTTCGCGTTACCTTACACAAACTTTTTTTGAGAGAAGGATTCTCGCCCTATGGCCGCTCTAACAATGCTCGCCCCTTATATCGCCGTCGCGGCGATCGTCCTTTGTGGACTCGTCTTTTTCGGCCTGGTCGCTTTCGTCGTCGTCGTTTGGCTAGTCCGTCGGAGCCGTAGCAAAGCGGCGGCCGCCAACGAGCCGGCGCCCGTTTACTTCGACCCGTACG
>JBQCEI010000453.1:0-3926 GCA_051960375.1 Aureliella sp.
GGTTCAGAGCCGGCGCGGAAGATATGCCGCGGCTGTGCCCGCTACGAGCCCAGCCCCGGCGAGCAGTCCATCAAGCGGCAATGCGATCGGAGCTGGGGGCTGAGCCCTCGGGATTGCTGGAAGCCGAACTCGAGAGCGCCACAGCGGCTCGCCGACCGACGATCGGAAGCTTCAAATGACGAACCAGATCCGACATCGGCAGCGAGCCCGCTTCTTCGATGCGTTGCAGCAGCGCAAAACCTGCGAGCTTGCCAATGCACGAGAGCAGGAACACGAGCTGAATTCCCGTCAGTTCCATTTCCATCACATGCCACTCACCCTGCAGCGTCATCGCCAGCCAGCCGCCGAAGACGGCGCCGGCCGCGCCGATGGCGCCGGTCGAGGCGTTGAATAGCGCCAGGTACGAAGCGCTGTTGCGGTTCGGAGCGATCTTCAGCAGCAGATTGTTTGGGCCCATTCCGATCGGCGGGCTGAAGATCGAAAAGAAATGAATCGGAATGAGCAGCCAGAGCGTTCCGGGCTGGACGAACAACCAGCAGAACGGCAACAGCACGTCGGCCAGTGTCGCAAACAGAACGACCGGCCGGACGCCGAAGCGGAGCTTGAGTCGCATCCAGGCGCTGTTGGACGAGAGGGCAACGATGCCTCCCATCGTCGTCAAAGCGGTCACTGCCCAGAACGGCATGTTCAGCTTCTGCAGCATGTAGACGGCAAAGAACGGAGCCGCCAACTGATTAGCGAATTGCCATACCGCGTATCCGGTCAGCAACTGGCGATAGTTCTGCGAACGAAGCGGCTGGAGGAAGGAGGCCGCTCCGGCCATCGTCGCCGGCTCGGTGGCATCCGCCGGCTGAATGCGTCCGAGCAAATAAGCGCCGACGATCCCGCACAGCATCGCAATCGTAAACACGGCGATGAAACCGCCGGTCGACGAGGTGACGCTCTCTTTGCTCCAGAAAGTAATCAGCACGGCCGCGGCGACGCCCATCCCGAGCGACAGCCCCGAGTTGTACCAACTGCGCCGCGCAAAGAACGGAACGCGTCGCTCTTCAGGAATCAGACGCTTGATCCAGTCGAGCCACGCCAAGCCGGCGATCGAGCCGAGCGCGCTCGAGAGAGCGAGCAAGCCGATCACGCACCAACCTTTCGCTTCGCCCGACCAGTGCCCCAGGAGCGTGGGCACCAACAGAATCGGCAACCACAACAGACGGCTCGTCCAGGCAGCCGTCAAACACACTCGCTTGCTCCGTCCGGTGCGGTTGAGGATCCACGCGCCGAGAAACTGAGCCGGATGAACGAGCGTCGGCAGAGCGGCCATGATGCCGATCTGCAATCGAGACACACCGAGCTCAAGTGCGAACCCGGTCAGAAAAAGTCCACTGAGCAAGGTACCCATCACGGTGGCGAGCGTACCTTCGGCAATGGATAGATTCATGGCGCGCTCTAAGCGCACTTCGGACGCAGACATTGATTCCCTTCAGCAGCTCAGCCGTTGGATCGCTGAGGTCGAAAACGCTAGTGGTTACAGATCGTCATTCCGTTGCGTCAGCTGTGCTAGAGTGAGCGCACCGACAGACCCTTGAGATACAGAACTTTCCCTGTTCCGATTGGGGGAGCCGGTCGCTGAGGTAGACCGCGCACCTTGCGGTCGCCTGCCTCGCCAACATGCGCTCTATCGACTGTGTGCCTTTGGAGAGACTGTTTGCTGCCGGCGCCCGCCGGACCCTATCTTAGGGCGGCGGGTCGCTTTGACACGCAGCTTGGCGCTCCACCATGGAGCACCATCGAAATTGTCGAGATTGGATTTCTCGGAGTCAACGTCAACCGCCGAGGACACTCAAAATACCCAACAAATCGTTGGGTAAAGCAAGCATCTCCGAGAACCAAGTTGGACATTAGCAGCAAAGACGCAATGCTAAAGAAACCGTAAACAGATCGGTCCTCTGCGGCTGTTCCATTGTGTCTTCGTGTCTTGGTGGTTACCTCTTCTGCCTTACTCAGTGGTCGGCCGGGCATTGTTGGACCAGTGGCCGGTCGGGTCGCTGCCGCGGACGAAGACTCCTTTGCCGTTCCAACCCAAGCCGGCTCGCACGTCGGCAGCGCAGTAACGAATCGTCAGCCCGCAGCGGCGGCGGTCGGAGAGGTTGGCCTCCGAGCCGTGCAGCAGCAGGTCGCTGTGCACCGAGATCTGACCCGCCTTAAGTTCGTCGAGCACCACGGTGCCGTACTGCTCGGCGTTGTCGATCGTTTGATTGAGCACGTTGTGCTCGGCCGAATCGCTGGGCCGGTAAGTCAGGTGACCGACGTGGTGCGAGCCGGCGATAAACTTCATGCAGGCGTTTTCTTCGTCGGCATCGTCGATGGCCAACCAAACGGTAACCGCCTTCGACGGAGAGAGCGGCCAGTAGCTGGCGTCTTGATGCCAGGCGACCGCCTTGCCATCGCGCGGCATCTTGCAGAAGAAGTGCGAGCCCCAACCGATGATGTTCTCGCCGAGCAAATCGGCGACGACGTCGACGATCCGCTTGTCGGTCAGAATGTCCCAGACCGGTCCGTAGCTCAGATGGGCCGACGAGATCGAATAGCTGTTGCCGCCAGCCGCTACGACGCGCTCGAGCAAGCGATCGAAGTAAGTGCGAATCGCCGTGATCTCGGCGGAGCCGAAAATATCGATCGGGGCGACATAACCTTGGCGATTAAAGTGTTCGATCTGGTCGGCGGTCAGCTTGCGCGGCGAAGGATTGATCGTCGGATGAAAACGCAGATCGCGTTCGAGGCTGGCCAATTCGGATTCGGTGGGGGTAATGGCAAACTTCTGAGCCATGGCGGAGAGCTTTTCTGAGAGCGTGAAAGGCGACAACAGACTTGAGCCGCGGCGCATGCCTAGGCGGCATACGTGTGCGCTGCTGAGAGAGACGACACCCCTTAACGGTGCCTACGTGCTCGCAATTGTAGACATAGCGGTGCTATCACGCTATGTTGACGCAGGCTTATCGCGAGAGACTCCCACCATCCCCTGAAGGTTTTCGCCGAGCATGCATTGGACGACTGCTACCGTCGAGCGGAAGATAGTTTGGGCGCCGGGCTTATTCACTCTTTCGGTTGCGGCGCCGGAGGTTTGCCCCTTCGAGCCCGGCCAGTTCTTGCAGCTGGCTTTGACCCCCGGCGGCCGGCGCGTCAACCGTCCCTACAGCGTCGCTTCGCCGCACGGCAAGACGCTCGAGTTCTTCATCGTCATGGTCGAGAACGGCCAGCTGACGCCACACCTCTGGAACCTGAATCCGGGCGACCAGGTCGACGTCTCGCAAAAAGCGGCCGGCAGCTTCACGCTCAAGCACAGCCCCGACGCCAAAGCCTTGTGGTTGCTGGCCACCGGCACTGGCATCGCTCCCTACATCGCCATGCTTCGCACCGAAGAACCGTGGCAGCGCTACGATCGGATCGTTTATGTGCACGGCGTGCGGCACAAATCCGACTTGGCGTATCAGGACGAGCTGGCCGGCTATCGCGAGCAGTACGGCGAGCGTTTCACATCGATCGCCGTCGTCTCGCGCGAAGACGTTCCCGGAACGCTCCGCGGCCGCATCACGACGTGTCTGGCCAGCGGAGCGCTTGAATGCGCCGCCGGCCACAGGCTCTGCCAAGACTCGTGCGTGATGATGTGCGGCAACCCCGACATGCTCGACGAGACCGAGAAGCTGCTCGAAGACCGAGGCCTGAAGCGCCACCGTTCCAAAAGCCCGGGGAACATCGTCGTCGAACGCTACTGGTAAGCGCAGCCAGCGAGGTCACTAGCCCAACTGTGGGACGGCAGTCCCATGCCGTCAGCACCCGGCAAGCCGCTCTGCGCGCACCACTTACCTCCTAAAGCCGCGAAGCGGCTGAAGAATAAGACGAGAAGAGTGGACGGGCAGAGTCGGGCGGCT
>JBQCEI010000454.1:0-4058 GCA_051960375.1 Aureliella sp.
GCCCTGCAGGTCACCAACAGCGGCGGCAGCCAAGCGGCCTGGGGTCTGGGGCTGGTGCCTCAAGGCCAAAGCGGCGCCAGCGGAACCACGGTCGGGACCGACAGCGTGATCTCGGGGCTCGACGTCAGCGGAGTCGAGGTCGAAGGAACTTTCACGACGCTCATTCGCCTCGAGGACGCCATCGCCAACGGGCGGACCAACGACATGGAGCGGCTGGTCAATTCGCTCGACACCGACATCGGGCGCCTGAGCCTCTCGCGGAGCGTCGTCGGCACGCGTCAACAAACCGTCGAGGGGCTTCAGTCTCGCAACGACGAGCAGAAGATTCAACTGAAAGATGTCGAATCGAACGAAATCGAAGCCGACTTGGCCGAGGTGATCTCGCAGCTCTCCAGCCGCCAAGCCGCCTTCCAAGCCTCGCTCCAACTCATCGGCCAATCGAACCAGATGTCGCTGTTCAACTTCCTGTAAAGCTTGGCTACTAAGGAGCATCGCAACCGCGATGTAACCCGACGCGTAAGCGAGGGACGAACCCGCCGAAGAGCCTGACTTCAATTCTGTTTGACTTGGTGTCTTCGTGTCTTGGCGGTGTCATTCGCATTGATGATTTACCACGAAGACACGAAGAGAGATGTAAGGCGTTGGCGCGGGTTCGTCCCTCGCTTACGCGTCGGGTTACAAGCGCAGTCCCTCGCTTACGCGTCGGGTTACAAGGGATTGCGCTTAGCTGGTCTGGGGCGACACATCACACTCAGGGCAAGTGGCGTTGATCGCGTCGATTAGTTGTCGCAAGCGGCCGATGCGGCGGCGATCGAAGTGCAAGCGCAACCGCGGCAGATGAGCCAGCTCCGGTTCGTTGCTCTCCTCCGGCATGGCTTGCGTCTGTTCGATTTCGCCGCTGACGACGATATCGCCGAACGCTTCGTTCATGTGATCGAGCTGCTCGGGGGTGACTTCCTTGGTGATCCGCAGCACGAGGTAATTGTTGACATACCGCATGCTGTGGTACACGCGGTAAAAGTTCAGCACGTTCTCGACCGCTTTGTCGACGCGATCGGTGATCAGGTACAATGCCTGGTCCTCTGGGCTGATCAGCGCCGTGTTGAGCAAATGCGCATTGACGAACTTACCGAAGTGACTCCAGTACGTGCCGCCCGGTTCATCGAGCAGCACCACCGGGATCATCGTCTGCTTGCCCGTTTGCAGCAGCGTGAGCACTTCGCAGGTTTCGTCGAGCGTTCCGAAGCCGCCCGGCAGGCAGATGACCGCCGAACACTCTTTGACGAACATCAGCTTGCGAGTGAAGAAGTATTTGAGCGTCACCAGTTTCGGATCGCCGTCGATGACCGGATTGGCGCTCTGCTCGAAGGGGAGCAGGATGTTCAATCCCATCGACAATTCTCGGCCAGCGCCGACGTGGCCCGCTTCCATGATGCCGCCGCCTGCGCCGGTGATCACCATCCAGCCATGGCTGGCCATCGCTCGTCCGAGCGCCACCGCTTGCTGATAGGCCGGAT
Organism: Aureliella sp.; assembly: GCA_051960375.1. Taxonomy (GTDB): domain Bacteria; phylum Planctomycetota; class Planctomycetia; order Pirellulales; family Pirellulaceae; genus Aureliella. The sequence goes on from JBQCEI010000454.1 coordinate 1,518, forward strand.
GGGTCGGAGCGGTTCGGGCTGAGCCGAATACGGTTACCTTGCGACGACGCCGAAAGGGCTGGAAGACTTTGAAGGCATACCGCAGTTCGCGCAAGGTGCGATTGAGGATCTTCAAATCGCCGCGCGTCGTGCCATCGCGCTCCAGGCGGGCAATCGTACGCAGCATCATGCTCAGCAGATCGGCGTGATCGGCGCCGGCCACCGGCTGGGCTTCGTCGGCCGGTTGTGGCCACTCTTTTTCGTCTTCCCCGACCGCTTCCGGGTGCTGCACAAAGTCGGGGACTGCGTTTTTGGCCAGTTCGTTTGCTAGTTGCTCGACCAAATCGGCCGCTGCAGGTTGTAAGTCGGCTGCAGGCTTTTTGACTATGTCGCTTTGATCATCGCTTGCCATGGATCCGCCGTTGTTAGCTTTCCCAACTCCATCTTTTGTCCGTGTCCCATGATACTCGATCACCGCATCGGCAGGGCAAGAGGAGTTCGCGCTCGGCCGCCGCATCGTTTTTTCACCGCGGAGGCGCGGAGAGCGCGGAGCGATCTTGGTAAAAGCGATCGTCAGTTCCGCGCCGGCGCGCACGCTGCTAGAATAGCGGGCCTGATGATTCCCACCTGCTACTCCCTGCGGAGCATTTTTCAGCATGTCGACTTCTCAAAATCCCGCCCCAGCGGCTCCCGCCTCGCGTCGCGATTTCATGAAAACCTCCTCGGTCCTGGCCGCCGGCGCCGTAGCGCTAGCCGCTCCGCACGTGCATGCCGATGGCAAGGATGAGATCAAAGTCGGTCTGATCGGCTGCGGTGGACGCGGCCGCGGCGCGATCCTCAACGCGCTCAAAGCCGACTATCGCGCGAAAGTCACCGCGCTGGCCGACTTGTTCCCCGACGCGCTCGAGTTCGCCAAGAAGACGCTGAAGGGGCAGGCCAAGGAACAGTGGGCCGTCGACGACGATCACTGCTTTGTCGGCATCGACGCTTACAAGGACTTAATCCCCGAAGTCGACGTCGTGCTGCTGTGCACGCCGCCGCATTTCCGTCCGGCTCATCTGGAAGCGGCCATCGCCGCCGGCAAGCACATCTTCTGCGAAAAGCCGATCGCGGTCGATTCGACCGGCGTCCGCAAAGTGCTCGAGCTCTCGCAATTGGCCGAGAAGAAGAAGCTCAACCTCGTTTCGGGTCTGTGCTGGCGCTACGATGTCGGCGTCAAGGAAACGATCAAGCGCATCCAGGACGGCGCGATCGGCGAGATTATCAACACGCAAGCCAACTACCTCACCGGCACCCTCTGGCAGAAGACGCGCAAGCCCGATTGGTCCGACATGGAGTATCAGCTCCGCAACTGGCTGTACTATCGCTGGCTCTCGGGCGATCACATCTGCGAGCAGTTCATCCACAGCCTCGACAAGTCGCTGTGGCTCCGCAATGACGAGCCACCGAAGTACGCTTACGGCCTGGGGGGCCGCCAAGTGCGCACCGGCGAAGAGTTTGGCGACGTGTACGATCACTTCTCGGTCGTCTACGAATGGGAGAACGGATCGCGAACGTTCGCTCACACGCGGCAAATGGCCGGCTGCTTCACCGAGACCGAAGACTACGTGTACGGCACCAAGGGCACTGCCAAAGTGCTGGCCAATCAAATCACCGGCCCGAGCGAGTGGAAGTTCCAAGGGGACAAGCCGAGCATGTACGACGAAGAACACCGCGAGCTCTTCGCGGCGATTCGCGATGGCCGGACGATCAACAACGGCAAGTACATGTGCTACAGCACGCTGATGGCCATCATGGGCCGCGAAGCTTGCTACAGCGGCGGCCGCGTCGAGTGGGACACGCTCATGAACTCGCCGATGGACCTGACGCCCAAGAGCTACGACTTCGGCCCAGCCCCGGCCGTCCAGGTCCCGATGCCCGGAACGTACAAGATGGCGTAGTGAGACCGCGCTTCGTCTAACAGCCATTCTTAACCGCGGAGAGCGCGGAGAAAACTCTGCGCCTCCGCGTCTCCGCGCCCTCCGCGGTAAAACATGAGCGTTGAAACATGCCGCTGAAGGTAGTGCACATCATTCCGACCCTCGATCAAGGAGGAGCGGAGAAGCAACTCTGTTTACTGTGCGCTCATCTGGACCGGTCGCGATTCGATACGCACGTCGTCGTGCTGACCCACACCGGGCCGCGCGAAGAGACGCTTCGCCAGCACGGCATCCCGGTGCACGCGATCAACAAGCGAGCCAAGTTTGATCCGCTGGCCTATGCGCGTCTGAAAGCCAAGCTTCGCGAGTTGCAGCCCGACATCGTGCACACGTGGCTCTTTGCAGCCAACAGCTATGGCCGCGCCGCCGCGCGGGCCGCGGGCGTGCCGGTGATCATCGCCGGCGAGCGCTGTGTCGATCCCTGGAAAAGCTGGTGGCAACTGGCGGTCGATCGCTGGCTGCTCAAATCGACCACGGCGGTCGTGACCAACACCTCAGCCGTCACGCAGTTCTATGCGCAGAAGAAGCTGCCAGTCGATCGCTTCGTCGTCATCCCCAACGCGGTCGAGCCGCCGCAGGTGAC
>JBQCEI010000455.1:0-5736 GCA_051960375.1 Aureliella sp.
GGCATCGTCGATCCCGATTGGATCCCCAAGTTTGACAAGCAGTTGGAAGATGACTGCGGCGGCTTTGGCGAAGACCAGAACATCGCCATCTTCGGCAAGCCGGGCGAGGGCAACTTTGAGTTCGTCATCACCGGTCGTCACATGACGCTCCGCTGCGATGGCAACTCGGCCGAGAGCGTCGCTTTCGGGGGACCGATCTTCTACGGTCACGCACCGACCGGCAACGAAGACACCGCCGATCACAAGGGCAATGTCTTCTGGACGCAAGCTCAGGAAGCCAACAAGGTTTACCAGATGCTCGACGGCAAACAGCGCAAGGCCGCCGAAGTGGCCACCACGCCTCGCGAACAGGACGCGGGCTTCCGCGGCAAGGGTGGAAAGTTCCTCGGAATTCCGGTCACCGACCTGGCGGGCGATCAACGCGAGCAACTGCAGCGCACGCTCGATTCGCTGGTCGCTCCGTTCCGCAAGAGCGACCGCGAGGAAGCTCTCCAGTGCCTCAAAGCTCAAGGTGGTCTCGATGCCTGCTACCTGGCATTCTTTACCGACGCCGACATCGGCAACGACCGCGTGTGGGACAACTGGCGTCTGGAAGGCCCGTCGTTCGTATGGCACTTCCGCGGCTCGCCACACGTCCACGTATGGGTCAACTTCGCCGAGCGCCCGGACTTCAAGCTGAACGCGTCAGGTTTGCCCGCAGCTTTCTGTTCAATTCCCATTTTTTAACCGCGGAGGCGCAGAGAGCGCAGAGGAAAAACCTCTGCGACCTCTGCGTTCCCTCCGCGTCTCTGCGTTTAAAAATGGGCATGCACGATCACCACGCCGTCTGACTATTCTCTTCACGGGCTGACAAAAACTCGAGCAGGCTGCGAGTCATCGCGCCGGTGGCGCCGGCATCGTGGTGCGACTTGGGTTTGTCGGCGAAGGCCGGGCCGGCGATGTCGATGTGCAACCACGGCGTTTCGCCGACAAAGCGCTCGAGGAATTTGGCGGCGGTAATCGCGCCGCCCCAGCGGCCGTCGCCGACGTTCTTGATGTCGGCCACTTGCCCGTTGATCTGTTCGTTGAAGAAGCGATGCATCGGCAGCGGCCACACCAGTTCGCCGGCTCGATCGGCCGCCTCGCGAAAGGCTTGCTCGAGCGGCTGGCTGTTGGTCATCAAGCCCGCAATGTCCACCCCGAGCGCGACGACGCAAGCGCCGGTAAGCGTCGCCAAGTCGATAATGCATTCGGGCTTTTCATCGAGGGCCACGTTCAGCACATCGGCCAGCACCAGCCGCCCCTCGGCGTCGGTGTTGTGCACTTCGATCGTCGTACCCGAGCGAGCCGTCAGGACGTCGCCGAGCTTGAACGAAGTACCGCTGATCATGTTCTCGACCAGGCCAACCAGGCCGACGATCGGCTGCTTGAGCTGCAACTTGGCCGCGGCGCACAGCGTCGCCAGCACGGTGGCCGCGCCGGCCATATCGCATTTCATCGTCAGCATGCCTTCGGTCGGCTTGATTGAAAGGCCGCCGCTGTCGAACGTCACGCCCTTGCCGACCAGAGCGACCGGCGCGGCTTGTCGATGGCCTTTGTAGCGCATGATGAGCAGCCGCGGCGGAACCTGCGAACCGCTGGCGACGCCCAGCAGCGAGTCGCAGCGCTCGCGCCGCAATCGCAGCTCATCCCAGACCTCGATCTCGATGCCGTTGGCCTCGCATTCGGCCAGCGCTCGCGCGGTGAAGGTCACCGGGTTCATGACGTTCGGCGGCTGATTGACCAGCTCGCGGGCCAGCAGCACGCTTTGCCCGATCGCCTCGCCTCGCGCCACCGCTTCGCTATGCGGCGTCAAAAAGATCAGCTCTTCCGCGGCTTTGATATTCTTGTCGTTGCGCAAGATGTCTTGGCCGACCGAGCCGTTGATCGCACCGGCCACCGCAGCGGCGATCCGGTCGGGAGTGCCATCGATCGCCAGAGCGATTTTACTGCGACTACGATCGCTCAAGCGCTTGGTGGCGCTGCCGGCGATCCGCACCGCTTCGCCAGCGCCAACATCGCCGCGAGTTCCGCCGCCGACGACCAGCAAGAGCTTGGCCTGCATTCCCTGAGGAGCGTAAAACGCAAAGGTGCGTCCGAGCTTGGTCGATAGCTCGCCGTCGGCAATCAGTTGCTCGATCTTGCCCCCGATCCGGTTGTTGATCTCGGCGGCCACCCCTTCGAGACCATCTTCGTGCGCAACCACAACTAGCGCATCCACATCCAAATCGATCGGCGAATCGGTCGAGGCGGTCACTTTCATAGTACGTCCGTTTTCCTTTTCTGCTATGGTTGTCAGCGCATCGGCCACCAACAGATGGGCCCATGCGTTTTCCTTGGTGTCTTTGTGTCTTGGTGGTTAACCGGTTCCGTGTGGCACTGGCTATGCCAGTGGCTTTGTCTCGAAGTTTACCGCGTTCAATGCATATAACACCGTCCGAACGCCAATAGGCTTCCCGACGCTCGCGTTACAAGACCAATCGGCATTGGAGCGATTTACCGGAACTTCTGGCGCTTCAACTTCGAAGCGGAAGACACTGGCATAGCCAGTGCCACACCCAGAAATGCGGAACTCCTAACCTTACGCGTCGGCTTACAAGCGGCACGCGATTTTTCCACTCAGCGGCTCATCATGTTACTGCATTTTTACGCTCTTGGGCTGATCCTGCTGGCCGCCCTTCCAGTGGCCATGATGAAGCAAAATCTGATTTTGTTTCGCAGACTCCCGCCCGCCCCCGACGATGCTCCTCGCGATGGGGCACCGTCTCTATCGGTATTGATTCCCGCCCGCAACGAAGAACTGAGCATCGGCCAGTGTCTCCGGAGCGTGCTCGAATGGCGCTGGCCGCGACTGGAAGTGCTGGTGATGGATGACGATTCGGGCGATGCGACGCGCTCGATCTGCGAAGAGATCGCTCGCCTCGACCGGCGCGTGCAAGTGCTCGCAGGTCACGGTCCGCCGTCGGGCTGGAACGGCAAACAGCACGCCTGCTGGAAGCTCGCCGAGGCGTCGCGCGGCCAGTGGCTGCTGTTTCTCGATGCCGACGTGCGTTTGACCAGCGACGCCCTTCCGCGACTGCTTGAGCAAGTGCGATCCGAGCCGGTCGATTTGCTCAGCGGCTTTCCGCGTCAGATCACCGAGTCGCCGTCCGAGCAGCTGATGATCCCGCTGATGCACTTCATTCTCTTGGGCTACTTGCCGCTGGCGAGAATGCGGAGCCAGCCCGGCGCCGAATACGCAGCCGGTTGCGGGCAATTGTTCCTGGCTCGCCGAGAGCCTTACTTCGCCTGCGAAGGCCACAAGTCGATTGCCGCTTCTCGCCACGATGGCGTGCAACTGCCGCGAGCGTTTCGCAAGCAGCATTTCAAGACCGACATCTTCGATGCAAGCGACATCGCGACCTGTCGCATGTATCACAACGCAGGTGAAGTCACCGTCGGTTTGCTGAAGAATGCGACCGAAGGGATCGGTAACTGGCGGACGATCGTCCCCTTTACGATTCTGCTGGGCGGGGCAGCCGTGCTGCCGATTGTGTCGCTAGTGCTGGGGCTGATCTACGCTTGGGGACCGCTGGTTCTCGCGGAGTTGGCCGTTGCGACGGCGCTGTCGCTGGCGCCGCGAGCGATGGCTGCTCGGCGATTCGGGCAGTCGTGGCTCGGCGTCGTGCTGCATCCGCTCAGCGTGGCGGCGTTCTTGGTCCTTCAGTGGATTGCGCTATTGTCGGAAGCGTGCGGTTATCGCGTGCGCTGGCGAGGCCGGCGGTGAGGCTCCCGTTTTTTACCGCGGAGCTGTGTGGCACTGGCTATGCCAGTGACTTCTTTTTCGAAGTTTGTGGCATGGCTAGCCCTGAACATTTCCAATGCCCCATGCTCATCTCTTGCCTGCAGATCACGTTGCGCAGTTTCTTGGCATTGGAGCGTTTAATCCGTGTCGCCGACCATTAAACTTCGAACCGGAAGACACTGGCATAGCCAGTGCCACACGACGATCACTGAGAATGCTCCCAGATTCGCTTGCCGGCCCAAATGCGGTAACATGAATCGGCTGTGATCATACGGGCTGCGCGATCTTCTTTCTACGCTCATTCACTGGCGGACGATACCGAATGCTTGGCCATGCGATCGTTGAATCGTGTCGTAAACTGCTGCCACCCTTGGTGCTTTTTCTCGCTGGCGCCGCACTGACCGTTGGAGCGTTCCGGGAAGCTCGCGCGGCCGAGACGCGCAAGCCCTGGACGACTTCGCGGATCAAAGGCTCGCCCGAAGCGCCGCTGCCGCTGAGCTTGGTGCCGGCTTTTCCGAAGCTGAAGTTCACCGATCCGATGCACGTCCGCTGGCAAGCCGATTGCCAGCGCTACTTCGTCTGCGAACTCGGGGGCAAGGTGTGGAGCTTTCCGCACGACCCATCGGTGACGTCGGCCGATCTGGCGCTCGACCTCCGCACGGAACTGAAGTCGTTCGATCCCGATCGCTGCGCGGGTTTCGACAGCCTGTACTCGCTGGTGTTCGATCCCGACTTCGCCAAGAACCGCTACGTTTATCTGTGCATCATTCTGCGAAGCAAAAACAGTCAGCCACTCGAGGACGGCAGCCGCATCTCGCGCTTCCGCGTCAGCGAGGAAACGCCGCCGCGCATCGAAGTCGATAGCGAACTACCGATCATTACTTGGGTGGGCGGCGGGCACAACGGTTGCGACCTGGCGTTCGACAACTCCGGTTGTCTCTTGATCAGCACCGGCGACGCTACCTCGCCCAGCCCGCCCGATCAGCTGGGGACCGGTCAGGATACCAGCGACCTGCTCTCGAGCGTTCTGCGCATCGATGTGCGAGGAGCCACCGAGGATCAACCATACAAAATTCCCGAAGACAATCCGTATCGCGATCGCGAAGGTACGCGGCCTGAGATTTGGGCCTACGGGTTCCGCAATCCGTGGCGCATCGCGGTCGATCCCGAGACGTCGCAGCTTTGGCTGGGGGACGTCGGTTGGGAGAAGTGGGAGCTCGTTCATCGCGTCGAGCGCGGCGGCAATTACGGCTGGAGCGTGCGCGAAGGGAATGAACTGCTGCAGCCCGATGCGCCGCTGGGCCCCAGCCCGATCCTGCCGACGCGGGTGGCGATCTCGCATGCCGACGCAGCCTCGATCACCGGCGGCTTTGTGTATCGCGGCAAGCAACTGCCGCAGATTGCCGGTCAGTATCTGTTCGGCGACTGGATCACTGGCCGCATCTGGGCAGTCCCGCTGGACGACACCAGCCCGCATCACGAAGTTGCCAGCGGACAACTCCGCATCATCGCCTTCGCTCCCGATCGCGATGGCGAACCGCTGGTCGTCAATCACTTGGCTGGAACGACGCTGTACCGACTGGTCGCCAACGAGGACTACGAGCGACAGCTTGCCGAAACGCGCGACTTTCCAAGGCTGCTTTCGCAAACCGGCCTGTTCACCGACACCGCCAAGCACACAGTCGCCGCAGGCTTGCGCGGCTTCTCGGTCAATCAATCGCAGTGGTGTGATGGAGCACTCGGCCAGCACTACTTGGCTTTGCCCGAACTCGAACACGTAAACGTATATCGCGACCCGCGGCCGGTCGGATCGCTGGCGATGTTCAACAGCCGCCTGCATTATCCGGCAGGAACCGTGCTTATGAAAACGCTTTCGTTGCCTAAAGATGCAAATGGCGAACGAGCAACTGGCAGCGATCGCAATGCATCGCACC
>JBQCEI010000456.1:0-5072 GCA_051960375.1 Aureliella sp.
TGGTCGGAGGTAGAGTACGTATTGGTAATCATTTCCCACATTTGGGCTGGCTACTGTGTGAGTAGCGCTAATCCGGCGGGGGTGTGTCCCTCGGGGGGTACTGCCGGCAGGGGACTGCCGGCCCACAGTTGGGCTCGCAACCGTCCGAGGTAAAATAGCCGTCTGCCATTTCTGCAGCGACTGAGATTAGCAGAACACCGACGACTTTATTCCTGCGAGCGACTTGCGATGACCTACTCAATTCCTCTGACGATGTGCCCTCGGCGGCCAAGCTCTATCACTCTCCTCGCGATCCTTGTCCTGATTGGATCAGCAAGCACCGCCCAGGCGGCCGAGTTCTACGTTGCTCCCGATGGGCAAGATGGCAATCCCGGAACAACGGAGCGGCCCTTTGCCACCTTCGCTCGCGCTCAGAAAGCGGTGCGAGAAGCTCGCCGGAGCGATGCCGATGAGGCGGTGACGGTCTGGTTTCGCCAAGGCCGTTACCAGCTCTCCGAGCCGATCGAATTCACGCACCTCGATTCCGGCGCCGCTCCCGAGCGGCCCGTGCGCTATGCAGCGATGAAGGGGGCGACCGTCGAATTCAGCGGCGGCGAGCGGATCGGCAATTGGCAACCCGATCCCGAGCACCAGGGCGTGTGGCGCACTCAGCTAGCCGATCCCGAAGTGTATGCCAGTGGCAAGAAGCGCTTCGAACAGCTCTTCGTCAACGGTCGCCGCGCCGTGAGAGCTCGCACGCCCAACTGGTGGCACTTTGATCGACTGACCGCAATTCAAGAGGAGCCGCGTAGCGAAGGCAGCCGCGTCCAACAGCACACGTTCACCGTCGAGCCCGCCGCAATCAAGTCGCTGCAAGGACTCAGCGACGAGGAACTCCGCGATGTTCAAGTGCTCGTGTTTCACAAGTGGGACACGACTCGCGAATGGCTTGTCTCCGCCGACGTCGATGAAGGACGCTTCGTCACGAGCGGGGCTAAGATGAAGCCACACAATCCGATGGCCAAGGGTTGTCTGTTCTACCTCGAGAATTTTGCCAATGCCCTCGACGCCCCGGGTGAATGGTTCCTGGATCGCAAAGGGCAATTGTTTTATCACCCGCTGCCCGGCGAAGACATGACCAAGGCCGAAGTCATTGCGCCGCGCATCGAGTCGTTCGTGGTATTTCGCGGCCAGGGCGATGATTCCCAGCGGCAGGTGCGCAACATCGAACTGGATGACCTTGCTTTCCGCCACGCTGAATATCGCACGCCTGCCGAAGGCCTGCTGCCGGCGCAGGCGGCGATGAACGTCGACAGCACGGCGATCCTGGCCGACGGAGCTGCGAATATCGTCCTTCGCAACTGCCAAGTCGAACATGTCGGTGCGACCGGCATCTGGTTCCGCAAGGCTTGCCGCGACTGCACGGTGAGCCACTGTCGCTTGGCCGACCTGGGGGCCGGTGGCGTGCGCATCGGCGAAACGAGGCTCGCTCCCGAGGCCGAGCGCACCGCAGCGATCAGCGTCGACAACTGCATCATTCACAGCGGCGGCCGCAGCATGCCGCAAGCTGTCGGCATGTGGATCGGCCACAGCCCGCGCAACCGCGTGACTCACTGCGACATCGCCGATTTTTACTACACGGCCGTATCGGTCGGGTGGCGGTGGGGCTACGACGAAAGCGGCGCCAAGGAAAACCAGATCGAGTTCAATCATCTGCATCACATCGGCTATCGCATCTTGAGCGACATGGGCGGCGTCTACACGCTTGGACCATCCCCAGGAACGAGCGTGAGCAACAACCGCATCCACGACATCTATGCGACGACCTACGGCGGCTGGGGCCTTTATCCCGACGAAGGGAGCACCGGCATTCGCTTCGAGAACAACCTGGTATACAACGTCAAGGACGCAGGATTCCATCAGCACTATGGCAAAGAGAATCTCGTGCGCAACAACATCTTCGCGTTCAGCCAGGAAGGGCAAATCGCCGTGACCCGCGCCGAGCCGCATTTGTCGTTCACTTTTGAACGCAACATCGTGTACTGGGATCGCGGGCAATTGCTCGGTTACGGCGGCTGGAAGAGCGGCGTGAAGGTAAAGTTCCGCAACAATCTCTACTGGCGCGTCGGCGGCCAGCCGTTCGACTTTGCGGGCAAGTCGTGGAAGGAGTGGCGCGAGGCGGGCAATGACGAAGGCTCGATCATCGCCGATCCGAAGTTCTTCGATCCCGAGCACTACGACTTCCGGCTGCAGCCCGAATCGCCGGCTCCAAAGATCGGTTTTCAGCCATTCGATTATTCGAAGGCGGGCGTGTATGGCGACGAGGAGTGGAAAGCGCTGGCTCAGCGCACTGAGTTTCCCGAGCCGCTGGAGCTGCCAGGCAAGTAGGTGAGGGGACCGGCTTGTAACCCGACGCGCAAGCGAGGGACGAACCTGCCACAGAGCCCGACAAACCATGGTTGGCCGGCCCCTCACCCCCCGGCCCCCTCTCCCCGAAGCGGGGCGAGGGGGAGACAACACAAGACCGCGGTCTGCCGCAGCCAACCTCGCCGCCCATCAGGACCTCTTGCCCGAACTCCGCTGGGCGGCTAATTAATAGAGACAGCCTTAGCTTGAGTTTGGTTTTCTCGATGGATTGCCGGGGCTGCAACGCACCTGCACGCCGATTGCCAGGTACTGATGAACGCACGTCCGAGCCTTTGCGCGACAACTTTTCTCCCGCTTCTCGAAGAGTACGGCGTTGACGAACTCGAGAGAGTGGGAGGGACCGTCTACGGTTTATGGCCCGACCTCCGGCTGGCTTATATGAATCCAGCCTGGAGCCGCTTTGCTGCTGCCAATGGCGGCGAAGCGCAGTTCGCGCACCACTGGGGGCTGGGGCGCTGCATCGTGGATGCGATTGCCCAACCGCTGCGGCCGTTCTTTGTCGCCAACTATGGCCGCTGCTTGGATGAGATGCGACCCTGGGAGCACACTTACCAGTGTTCCTCGGCCGATCGCTACCGCGAGTTTCACATGACGGTGTTCCCGCTCCGACAGCGCGAAGGACTGCTCGTCGTCAACTCGCTGCGAATTGAAGGCCCGCATAAGCTCGTCGCGCAGCCGCCGCTGGACCAGCGTTATCGCACGGCCGACGGCATCCTTTGTCAGTGCAGCCATTGCCGCCGAACCAGGCGCGTCGACGACGAATCGATCTGGGACTGGGTCGCCGAATGGGTCAAGCAGACTCCGGATCGAGTCAGTCACGGCATCTGCCCGGAGTGCTTCGGGTTTCACTACTCGAAGTCTCGCGCCCTGGCCGCCTGCTTTGTCGAAGCTTTTTCAACAACCGACGAGTCCACGCCACCCAGAGGCAGATAAGCCGTACCATCCGAGGCTACGAGAAAAGTTGGTGGCCCAACCGTGGGACGGCAGTCCCTTGCCGTCAGCACCCGGCAAGCCGGCCTGCGCGCACCCACATCTTCTTTCTCCCGCTGCGCAGCAGCCCTTAATGAAACGAAGAACAGCCAACGGTCCGTCGAATCGAACGGCAGCCAAGAAAGTTGGTGAGCAAACCGTGGGACGGCAGTCCCTTGCCGTCAGCACCCGGCAAGCCGGCCTGCGCGCACCCACATCTTCTTTCTCCCGCTGCGCCGCAGCCGTTAATGAAACGAAGAACAGCCAATGGTCCGTCGAATCGAGGGCAGCCAAGAAAGTTGGTGAGCAAACCGTGGGACGGCAGTCCCTTGCCGTCAGCACCCGGGCCAACGGCCGACTGTGTCCGTCTAGCTCTTCTTCTCTTCTTCAGCCGCTTTGCGGATTTGAGAAGGAAAGGTGGTGCGCGCTGGGCGGCTTGCCGGGTGCTGACGGCAGAGGACTGCCGTCCCACAGTTGGACCACACTACATTTCGCGCTGCCGCGATGCATTAAAATAGGTGCGACGCCATAACGAGGTGCTTGACCCAATCGACCGCAATGAATGCCAATCTTCCGCACTGCCATCCGCGCTTCTTACCACTGCTCGCTGAGTTCGAGATGGACGAACTCGAGCAAGCCGGGGGAACGATCTACGGCTTATGGCCAGAGCTGACGCTTGCGTACATGAATCCGGCCTGGTTCCGCTTTGCCGAAGAGAACGGGGCTCCGGCCAGCTTTGCCACCCAGTGGGGACTGGGACGCTGCATCGTCGATGCGATTGCGGAGCCGTTGCGACCGTTTTTCATTGAGAATTACGGCCGTTGCCTTGAGCAGTCGCGTCCGTGGGAGCACATCTACGAATGTTCGTCTGCGAATGTTTACCGCGAATTTCACATGAGCGCATTTCCGCTACGCCAGCGCCAAGGCGTGCTGGTGGTCAATTCGCTTCGGATCGAGAAGCCGCATAGTCGCGTTCGCTATCCGCCCTTGGAGAACCAGTACCGCACTGCCACTGGAATCATTTGCCAGTGCTGTCACTGCCGAAGAACTCGGCGGGTCACCGACGCTTCGACGTGGGATTGGGTAGCCGAGTGGGTCGAGCAAAGTCCAGGCGCCACCAGCCACGGTATCTGCCCCGAGTGCTTTCGCTTTCACTATTCGCCCTCGCGGCTTTCCGGCGATGATTCTGCCGATCCCTTTTCAACGATTAACCCGTGAAGTGATTTGGTCAGGTGCAGTGAGCGACTTCGTGTAAGCCGACGCGTTAGTTTTGAAGCCAGCGCGTTTGGGCTTTCCTGTGTGGCACTGGCTTTGCCAGTGGCTCTTTTTTTTCGAAGTTTAGGGCGTTCATGAGCCCGACCGCTTCCAATGTCGGACTACGTTGCAAAGTTTTCCGCGGAGGTTGGAGTGGCGTTGGAACGCTTACCTGCACGTCCGGCGCTGCAAACTTCGAAGCAGAAGACACTGGCATAGCCAGTGCCACACCGCTTGTTGGCTAAAGCTGAACACATCTCCGCTCCAGCCCCTCACCCCCGGCCCCCTCTCCCCGAAGCGGGGCGAAGGGGAGTAAAGAAAAGTGACGAGTACGTCGACCGCAAATTCCCTCTACTCCACGGTCAGCTTCCGACGATAGACAGTGTCGCCGTTGGTGATGTACAGGTACTCGTGGTCGGGACCTGCCAGCACACAACTGGTCA
>JBQCEI010000457.1:0-2998 GCA_051960375.1 Aureliella sp.
GGGATCGGTTCCAGTTCCAACCGGTCGAGATAGACCGAGATATCGATCGCCTTGGCCGCCAACTGACGCGCCCGCTCCTCATAAGGCGTGCCCGCCAGCAACAAGGGATACTCATGGATCGCCGAACCGCACCCCGCCGCGTTGATGATCAAAGCGTCGACATCGTCGGGAACCGAATCGATCACCTGCCGCGCACTGGCCATCGCCGCATCGCCATGTCCAACGTGCCAGGCAAGGGCTCCACAGCAGCCCATCGCCGGCGGAACAACCACTTCGATATGGTTGCGCACCAGGACGCGAATCGTGGCCGCGTTGATATCGGGCTGCAAGACTTGCTGCGCGCAGCCGGCTAACATCGCCACGCGACCGCGGCGCTCGCCGACGGCGGGCGAAACTTCGGGCAGCTTCTGCCGCTTCGGCAATTCCGCTGGAATCATCTCGAGCATCGGCCGCAGCGCCTTGGGCATGAAGCGATGCAGCGGCCGGAACCACCGGCCCGTCACGACTGCCGCGCGGAAGCGAGCCGGAAAAGGCAACGTCTGCATCGCAAGCCAATTGGTAAGTGTCGCTCGCGACTTGCCGGCCCGCCGTACGTGATCGCGATACGAACTGACCAGATCGCCATAGGCCACGCCCGAGGGACAGTGCGTTACGCAGGCCAGGCAACCCAAGCAGCGATCGATATGCGGCTGCGCGGTCGCGGCGTCCATGTGCCCTTCGAGCACATTCTTCATCAGCAGGATGCGGCCGCGCGGCGAATCCATCTCTTGGCCGAGCTCTTGATAAGTCGGACAGGCCGGCAGACAAAATCCGCAGTGGACGCACGTCTGCACCGCACCGGCCATCGCCGGCCCGCGCGATCCGAGCGCCTCGGTATCTATTTCATGAAACATGGTATAATCGGCTAACAGTCGTTCAAGGAACCGGAATCGGATAGGGTCAGACCCATGCCAGTGCAAATGCAGCTCGCTCGGATCATCATCAGCGAGATTAGCGACAACCAGGTGATCTACTTGCAGGAGGTCGATGGCGATCGCCAGTTTCCGATCCTGATCGGGATTTTTGAAGCCACCAGCATAGACCGCCGCGTCAAAGAGGACTACAAGCCTCCGCGACCTTTGACCCACGATCTGATCGTTTCGGTCGCCGAAGCCCTCGGGGCGGAATTCGATAGCGTCGTGATCAGCGAGCTGCGCGAGCACACCTATTTTGCGAAGATTCGCCTGAAGCGAGAAGGCGAAATCATCGAGGTCGATGCCCGGCCGAGCGATGCCATCGCCGTGGCGGTGACCTTCGACCCCGCCCTGCCCATCTTCGTCGCCGAAGAAGTGCTCAACGAAGCCGGCAACTAAGCGCTGCCGGCTTCCGATGTTTACCGCGGAGGACGCGGAGAGCGCGGAGTCTTATACCTGCTCGGCGCCGGTGCGGCCCGCTTCGACGACGAAGCTGGCCCGCGTCAAGCAGTCGCCGCCTGGTTTCACAATGTCGGGCACGACGCGATAGTCGCTCCGCCACTCTTTGCCGGTAACCTCACAGCGCACGTAGCCGCGCTCGGCATTGAAGAACTTGACGAACGGGTTCTCGGCGATCACCCGCTCGGAATCTTTGGCCTTGGCCGTCGCGTTGCCGCCCGAGCTGATCGAGGTGCCGACGAATTCCGTGGCCACTGTCGGCGAGCCTTCTTTATCGAAGTCGACCTTCAAGTCGTTCACCCAGTTGCTGTGGATGTCGCCAGTCAGGACGACCGGATTGCTGACCTTGGCAGCGGCGATCGTCGACAGCAGTCGCTTGCGCGGCACATCGTAGCCGGCCCACTGGTCCATGCTCCACTTGACGTCCTCGCCCGGCGCGCGGTCGACGCGGGCCATCATGATCTGCTGAGCCAGGATGTTCCATTGCGCTGCAGAGTCTCGCAGCGAGTTGACCAGCCACTTCTCCTGCGCGTCGCCTAGCACGGTCGCCTTCTCGGAAAAGACTTCTTCGCAGGGAGCTTTGTTGCCATCGCCACACGGCTGATCGGAGCGATACTGCCGCGTATCGAGAACCTGGAAAGCAGCCAGGCGCCCGAAGCCCGATGAGCGATAGAGTTGCAAGTGCGGTCCGCTGGGCAGCTGCGCAGCTCGCAGCGGCATGTGTTCGTAGTAAGCCTGATAGGCGTTAGCCCGCCGCGCTAGGAACTGCTCGACCGTCACCGACGCTTGTTCGCTGATGTCCCCGGCGCAGTTGTTATCGAATTCGTGGTCGTCCCAAGTAACCAGCCATGGGCAGTGGGCATGAGCTGCCTGCAAGTGCTCGTCGGTGCGATAGAGCGCATAGCGGTTGCGGTAGTCTTCGAGCGAACTGAGCTCGCCGCCGCGATGCGCCCGCGGCTTGCCTTTGGTAGCAGCACCTTCATAGATGTAGTCGCCCAGATGCACGATCAGATCGAGATCGTCTTGGAGCATGTGCTGGTAAGCGGTGAAGTAGCCGGCCTCGTAATGCTGACAGGAAGCAAATGCAAATCGCAAACGCTCCGGCATCGATTCGGCGGCCGGTGCCGTGCGCATACGTCCCATGCGGCTGGTCGCGTCGCCAGCATGGAAGCGATAGAAATACCAGCGGTCCGGCGCCAACCCCTGCACTTCGACGTGAACGCTGTGCGCCAGGTCGGGTTTGGCAACGGCCGTACCTCGTCGCACGATACGCTGCATGTTTTCGTCATCGGCGATTTCCCACTGCACTTCGATCGCTTCAGAAGGCATGCCGCCACCGCTGAGCGGATCGGGGGCCAGCCGCGTCCAGAGCACGATGCCATCGGGCGTCGGATCGCCGGCGGCGACTCCCAAACAGAAAGGATCGCTTGAGAAGGTTGGACTGCGAAGCGCGCTGTGAACTGGCCGCGTTGCCAGCGACCACAAACCGAATCCCATAGTAGCGCGAACGAAATTGCGGCGATCGAGCCTGGCAAGGGCGGACCAAAGTGCCATGGACATGAGTCGGATCCTACGAACGGTTGCTT
>JBQCEI010000458.1:0-4214 GCA_051960375.1 Aureliella sp.
CGTGAAATAAGGCTGTTTCGGTTCTCACGCGAAGGCGCGAAGCCGCGAAGTCGTAACGCTCAGGTAGGTCGACGCATCAGCATGGGGATGAATGGAGATGCAACTTCGGGTAGGACTCGATGTTGATCGAGCGATGGAATCAGCCGCAGGCGATAGCCCGCGGATTTCGCCGACGGCCCGCATGGAACCGGACGCTGCCGCTTGCGGCTTGATGAAATTAGCCGTCTTCCTGCGTCGAGCGACCTACCGAAGCTGCGCCAACCGATCATGATCAACCTCGGGGGCCGAAGCAACGAAGACATCGCGCGCGATAGTGTTGCCAATCGCGATGTTGATAACCGATTTTCAATACAACCATTCTTGCCCTCTCGTCGTCTCGGCGCCGAAGCGGCCGTTGCAGCGAAAGCGTCCCCATTGACCGGCGCATAGCCGAAAGGCGCCGTGAGACTCGCGCTCGGGAGCACCTACCTCGTGATAGGTCCACATGAACCTCACGCTCAACGCCGATCGAGACCAATTGAGATGCAGAGGGGCTATGGTAAGGCTAGGTTTCAAATCACGGTACGCGAGCTCGCTATGAGCTTGAAAGTTGCTGCGTTCCGAAAAGCGCACATCATGTACCACGTAGCGCCCCTCCGACGGCTCGAACTCCGGAACAACGAGCGCTTCGGGTACCGAGTTTCTGAGTATTGCCTGCTCTCCTCCCCGCGAACGCTTGGTCCAGTTGGCAACAATACGTTGAATTAGCAGCATGAAAACCTCCTGCAGAAGCGGTCAACTCTCAAAGACGATTTTGTATACCTTCTTTGTTTTGTCGATCATGCTGGGACGATGACGCACCAGTATCCGTTCTTCGTCGCTGCCGCCGACAGTATTCCCGTCTTCGATGACAGGGCCGCTCTGGATGAGGTAGTGCGCGATGTTCGATACAAATTCAAACAAGTCACCGACGTCCATTTCGCACCGATCTACCTCGATGTCCATCAAGCCAAATTGCTGCATGCCAAGGGTATACAGCCCGATGCCGCCATCGGATGCGCCCACCAGCTGAAATCGGAGCCAAACGGGAACGGGTACATGTTCTTCCGACATGTCTTCACAGAAGTCTTCAAAGACAGCCCGCGAATTGCAAACGCTGGCATTGCCCCAGTAGACGCCGATTCCATCAAACAACCTCAGTGCTACCAGTGCCAACCGTGATACAGCAAGTGCCGATTGAATTGGCGATTGGTCGCCGGCACCGATGTTCGTAACGATTACGTGGGATCGGTGAGTGGCGGCCTCTTCGCATCCATTGGGCCACAGAAAGTTTCTGTCGGCGTTTTCTTCCGCTTCACCGCCTGGGATTGGTGCGGGCATGTGCGCAAGAAAACCTACGGTATCGTCACCGCAAGATACCGTCACGATATTCGTCTCATCGTGCTCCGCCGAGTATCCGGGTCCGAACACGTCGGTAACAACCCTCTGCGCAGCTGACAGGTCGTCGGGGGCAGCTGACTTGCAGAGCACAAAACAGTGCCGTGTCGCGTGATCCGCTTTCGACGACGCTGCTTCAGCTTTTCTCTTTCGGAAACGATCGAAAAATGGCATGTTGCTTCCATCACTCAGTGGCATAACGTTCGCGATCAACCAAATCGCGGTAAGAGATCTACTAGGGTCTGAGCCACCCGGATCGGCGGCGTCGGTCATGGCGTCGCTCGCAGCCAGGGCTCTCGACAAGAGGGCGACGAATCCTAACCTCGGCGCACGGCATCAACGGTCAGTCGACTCCCCGCAGTGAGAGCATACCGTGCCGTCCCAGCGGTAAGCAAATCCACATTTAGGGCAGCGGCCCGCAGAGCCCCACATCGCACGGTCCTTCGGTGGTACTCGGAGCCAGTGGCAGGTCGGGCATTCCATCTGATTGGCACCTCGAAGTCCTCCGCCGCAGTTCGGGCAAAATCCGCTGTAGGAGATGAAGGTCGGCGGGGGCATCTGGGTCGTCATGCGCGATAACGCCTCGTCCACAGAGCCGGACTCTTGCAAAATGCGTTTGCACTGCATAACTCCGAAGCCTGTCAATCTACGCAGCTCCATGACTGACTTTATATCGACAGGATACTTCGGGCTTGGTTCAGACATCGGTCTTCCCCCCAAAGTGAACGCCACGCTAGTTCTGAACCAGGCGAGAACCCTTAGATGGTTCAGTCCCACCAATTGAACGCAATCTCGCCTACGGATCGCGGTTTCCAGTATTTTATCTGCTCCAGTTCTACTGCACCCAAAACGTCGAGATCCGATTCCGTTGCTCTTCGATTGAGTTCCTCGGCGGGTGCAATGATCAGATCGGGGAAGAGGCGCGTCAAGGCCGCTGCCAAGTGAGGAGAGTCGACAAAACGCAATTGGGAGCCGTTCCGCTCCAACGGCTGGGAGAAAGCGAAGATCGGATAATTCGAATGCCCCAGTATCAGTATCGAGGTTTCCGTGCCAACGAGCCTCGCGGAGTGAAAATTCGGCGTGACGCCGCGCGCCTTCATTTCGGAAACGGCTAAGCAAAGTGGAGCGGCCAAGCCATAAACAACACGTTTGAATTCAATGAATGGAAACTCTGGAATCGCCTCGCGGTCTCGGCGGTTGAAGAAGCTCGTGATGCCGCGTCTCAGGATCATGGATTGCCGGCTATCGCAACACATCGGAGTCGTGCCGATTGATGACGACGAACGCGAGTATCGAAACAAACGACACAACGATCCACGCGAGGTCTAGCGGGCTCCCCTGCATGGCTGGAAGAGCCATTCGAGCAATCACTCCTGCCGTAGCCACGCAAAGACCGATGGCGAGCAGGACGTGCCATGATGCCCTGGGGTACCGCAAGCGCAGTTTTCTTCCCAAATGCTCCCGCAGCGCGTACCCGAAGTAAACCCCGCCCCCGACAACCAGAACTATCCGCGACGTTGCATCAAACCGGCCCAGATAAACCAGCAACGCTGTCAACGCGGCGGCAGCGCAGAGCGCAGGCCAGCTCTCAACAGCTTCTGTGATGGATTCGGTGTCGAGTCGAAAGGACTTCATGTTGACGGCTCATCTGGGATCTTACCGCAGAGTAACATCTTCTATATTCGAAGAGGGCTTTCCATCGGTGAAGAAAGCATCGTGAATCACGATCCAGCATCGAAGCATCGTATCGCCCGCAAACTCTGCGAAAACGTCGTACCGTCCATCAGAACCATTGGGACTGAAGTTGAACAAATAGGATTTGCCCAGAGATATCATCGGAACTTCGTCTTCGCCCCATTGGACTCGGTCGTACGGGCCGAACTCATCGTCGCCCCAGCGCTTGTAGAACAGAAGTTCCTCGGGGTCGCCCAGGTTGCTCGAGGCAATGTACTCAGACAACTTCCTATGCATCTCCTCTCGCGCGTCGGTGATGACTTCAATCCAACCGTCCGCTAATCGCTGGGTGACGAGCGAGTGCGCGTCGATCAATCGCGTCGCCACGCCGTCGCCATCGCTTTCGGTTATGAACAGCGGATCGGGAACGCAGTCCAGAAGATCCTGCTCGTCCGCGATAATGATTTGCGCAGAATCGACGCCCACGCATCCAATTTTTCGGATACCGTTGCCGCTATCGACCAAAGGTGCAAAACGAATTTCGAGAGCGGCAATATCGCCGACCTTGATGCCTGGAGCAATTTGCGGCGCCCATGCTTTATCGCTTGGTTCATCGATGTAATAAAAATCGCCCGCCGTGCCGGGTGGCAGGACAAACATCGCGCTCGAAGTGAATGCCGCATCGGAAAGGACGACTCGTCCCGTTCGAAAGACAAGCCGGCCGACATGGTAGCGGTAATATTGCATCGTTGGTTCTCTTTTTACAGAAGTCGCGAAACGCTGCACCTGCTTGCGCGCCGTCGCGCAGGGCGTCGGCCATTCGGCGCAATGAATCGTTCTACACGTATTCGGTGACCCCGAGGTGTCGATCGAAATCCATTCTTTCGTCGTCGGAAAGACTCGCACGATGGTAGCGCAGCGAAAAGCCGCCGAAGAGCCGGCCATTATCGTTGGCCATCCAGTCCAGCAATTCTTCCAGCGGTACTGTGTAACGGTCACCTACCTTGTGGGATGGAAGGCTATCGGGAACTTCGAAAAGTTCGGCGGTAAAGTTCTCGCCTTCGATGGCCGTATTATTGAGCCACATGAACGCGCTGTTGGAACCGTCAGTGAGTCTGGTTTTG